>WTCI01000067.1 GCA_013138655.1 Desulfuromonadaceae bacterium
GACCGCTAAAGGGGAATACCTGTATATCTCCAAGGTGATTGAGGGGGGTGAAACGGCAGAACAGTTGCCGGAGATTCTCCCGCGGGTGATCGGCAAGATTTCTTTCAAAAAATCGATGCGCTGGAGGGACCTGGATATCCGTTTTGCCCGCCCGATGCATTGGATCGTTGCAACGTATGGTGGCGAGGTTGTTCCGTTCGTTTTCGGTGACCTGCAAAGTGGCAACCTTTCGCGGGGTCATCGATTTATGGCACCGGACGAATTCACCGTCAGTGGCGTTGAAGATTACCTGGTTCAAGCAGAAAAGCAGCATGTGATTCCGCAGATTGAAAAGCGTCGTCAGTTGATAGAAGAGCAGCTTGGGGTGCTGGCCAAGCAGTTGGGTGGTAAAATCAATCCCGATGAAGAGTTGCTGGAGGAGGTCGGCTTTCTGGTTGAAACGCCGCAGGCGCTGGCGGGCAGTATCGAAGCGCGTTTTCTGCAGTTGCCGCCGGAATTGCTGATTACCAGCATGCGCGAGCATCAGCGCTATTTCACCCTGATCGATGAGCAGGGCAAGCTGTTGCCACATTTTATCACCATCGCCAACACTCACGCCAAGGATCCTCAGGTGGTGGTTGCCGGTAACGAACGGGTGCTCAGGGCACGTCTTGCTGATGCCATGTTCTTCTGGCAGGAAGATCAGAAGAGCAAGCTGGAAGCTCACCTGGAGTCGCTGAAGAAAGTGGTCTATCAGGCCAAGCTGGGTACCAGTTATGAAAAGATCGAGCGTTTTACCGAACTGGCCAGCGGACTGGCGCAGCAACTGGCACCGGCAGCTGTCGAGCTGACCAGGCGTGCCGCGACTCTCGCAAAATGCGATCTGGAAACGGCTATGGTTTACGAGTTTCCGGAACTGCAGGGGGTGATGGGGCGTGAATACGCTTTGCTCGAAGGAGAGGATCCGCGGATCGCCACGGCGATTTATGAGCATTACCTGCCGACTCAGGCGGGGGGAGAATTACCGAGTGACGATATCGGTGCTTTTGTTTCTCTGGCCGACAAGATCGATACCATTTGTGGCTGCTTCAGCGTCGGTCTGATTCCGACCGGGACTGCTGACCCCTATGCTTTGCGTCGCTGTGCCATCGGTATTCTGGCGATTATTCTCGATCGCGATTATGCTGTTTCGATTCCAGATCTGGTGGAAAAGAGCGTGACCCTGCTGGAGCCTAAACGGCAGCGTCCGGCAGCAGAGATTATCGCTGACGTGATTGAATTTATCCGTTTACGGCTGGTTAATATGCTGACCGGGCAGGATTATCCACAAGATGTGGTCGATGCGGTTCTGAGTGCAGCTTTTGGCGAACCGGTAGACGCCGTCGAGCGGGTCAAGGCTTTGGCAGAATTAAAGGGTCAGGAAGATTTTGAGCCCCTGTCGGTTGCTTTTAAGCGGGTTGGTAATATTATCAAGGGTGGCTTGGATCAGGATGTTGACCCGGCTCTGTTCGAGGACGATTGTGAAAAAGAGCTGTTTGCCCAACTGCAGCAAGTTCAAGCGAAAGTTGCTGAACTGGTCGCACAGCGAAATTACCCCGTTGCGTTGGAAACCATAGCCGGACTTCGGGCCCCGGTCGATCAGTTTTTTGATGGTGTCATGGTTATGGCCGAAGATCAGGCGGTCAAAAACAACCGTCTGGCCTTGTTGACCAGTATCGCAGGGCTGTTCAAAGGGGTTGCGGATTTCAGCCGCATCGCTTGATTGATAAAAAGGACTGATCGCCCTTTATAGCGGTTAATATAGCTACGTTTTTTGTGGCCGGAATTGTCTCATGCCTCGGGGAAGGTTCTTGTATGCAAAGAATCGACAGGCTGTTGGTGCAGAATTTAGAAGTTATTCTGATAGCTGCGCTACCGGTTTGTCCATTTTTTGTGAGCAAGTCCCCCCTCGATAACTGATTCATTTTCCGGCCTTTTTTTATTGTTACAATTGTGGACGAGACAGAGAAGAGGAGTCGCTCAATGACGAAGTACGTGTATTTTTTTGGTGAAGATCAGGTGGAGGGCTCCGGGGAGATGAAGAATCTTCTCGGTGGCAAGGGCGCCAACCTTGCCGAAATGCTTTCTATCGGTTTGCCGGTCCCGGCAGGTTTTACTCTGACGACAGAGGTTTGTAACGATTTTTACAAGAACAACCGTCACTATCCGGAAGGCTTGGTCGAGCAGGTCAAGGAATGCCTCGGTAAAATCGAAGCGATGATGGGTAAAAAGTTTGGTAATCCGCAGCAGCCGCTGCTGGTTTCAGTCCGTTCCGGTGCGCGGGCTTCGATGCCGGGGATGATGGACACGGTTCTCAATCTCGGTCTCAACGATCAGACTGTGCAGGGGATTATCGATCAGAGTGGTGATCCGCGTTTCGCCTACGATTCCTACCGACGATTCATCCAGATGTATTCCAATGTCGTTCTTGAGATGGATGGCGAAATTCTGGAAAGCATTCTGGAAAAGATGAAAGAGGATCGTGGTGTTGAGCTGGATGCCGATCTGAACGCGGCTGACCTCAAACAGCTTGTCGAACTGTTTAAAAAGAAGGTTCAGGATGAACTGGGGCAGGGATTTCCGGAAGATCCGGAAGAGCAACTCTGGGGGGCTATCGGTGCCGTCTTCGGGTCTTGGATGAACCAGCGGGCAATTACCTATCGTAAGCTGAATGACATCCCCGCCGAATGGGGGACCGCTGTCAATGTCCAGTCGATGGTTTACGGCAATATGGGGGATGATTGTGCCACCGGTGTGGCTTTTACCCGAGACCCCTCAACGGGTGAAAACTACTTTTACGGTGAATACCTGCTCAACGCCCAGGGTGAGGATGTGGTTGCCGGTATCCGCACGCCGCAGCCGATCAATAAAGCCAAGTACAAAGAAGGGGATCTGCCGGCGCTGGAAGATGTCCTCCCGGAATGCTATCAGCAGTTGGTGACGATTCGTGAAATGCTGGAACAGCATTATCGTGATATGCAGGATATCGAGTTTACCATCGAAAAGGGCAAGCTATACATGCTGCAGACCCGAAATGGTAAAAGGACTGCCAAGGCTGCTATCCATATCGCTATCGAAATGGTCAAAGAGGGCTTGATTGACGAGAAAGAAGCAGTGCTGCGCATCGATCCTGATCAACTTGACCAGTTGCTGCACCCATCGATTGATCCTGCGGCCGAAAAAAATATTATTGCCAAGGGCCTTCCTGCTTCGCCGGGTGCCGCGAGCGGTGTCGTGGTCTTTAGTGCCGATGAGGCAGAGGAGCAGTCCCGGCTGAAGAAAAGAGTCATTCTGGTGCGGGTCGAAACCAGCCCCGAGGATATTCGTGGCATGCACGCTGCTCAGGGGATCTTAACCGCCCGGGGTGGCATGACGTCGCATGCGGCAGTTGTTGCTCGTGGTATGGGTAAATGCTGTGTTGCCGGTTGCGGTGATGTGAAAATCGATTATGAGAAACAGCAGCTGACGACCAAGTCTGGTGTTTTGGTCAAGCGTGGCGACATGGTGACTCTGGACGGCTCGGCCGGTGAGGTCATCTTGGGTGACGTGCCGAAAGTACAGCCGGAAGTCAGCGGCGATTTTGCCAATTTGATGGGTTGGGCCGACAAGTTTCGTCGTCTTAATGTTCGGACCAATGCGGATACACCCTACGATTCAAAGGTTGCCCGCGAGTTTGGTGCCGAAGGGATTGGTCTTTGTCGGACCGAGCATATGTTCTTTGAAGGCGACCGTATCCAGGCGGTGCGCGAAATGATTCTGGCTAAAACCCTGGAAGGACGAAAAAGTGCTCTGGCGAAAATTCTGCCGATGCAAAAGAGTGACTTCCTCGGGATCTTCCGGGAGATGAAAGGTCTCCCGGTGACTATTCGCCTGCTCGACCCGCCTTTGCATGAATTTTTGCCGCAAACGGATGATGACGTCGCTGAACTTGCGGCTGTTGCCGGAATACGTTTCTCCGAAGTCAAGGAACATGTAGAACAGCTGCATGAGTTCAACCCGATGCTCGGTCATCGGGGTTGTCGTCTGGGGGTCACTTATCCGGAAGTTTACGACATGCAGGTGCAGGCGATCATGGAAGCGGCCTGTGAATTAGTGAAGAACGAGGGCTTTGAAATTGTGCCGGAGATCATGATTCCGTTGGTCAGCCATGTGAATGAATTGGAAATTTTGCGGGCGAATGTCGACAAGGTTGCGGAAGAGGTGTGCCGGCGCTATGGAGTCAAGGTGAATTACCTGGTCGGGACTATGATCGAATTGCCGCGTGCTGCCCTGATGGCAGACAAGGTCGCCCAACAGGCCGATTTCTTCTCCTTCGGTACGAACGATTTGACGCAGACAACCTACGGTTTGTCACGGGATGATGCAGGGAATTTTCTCCCTGATTATATTGAACGTGGCGTCTTTGATCGTGATCCTTTTGTCGCTTTGGATAAGGCCGGGGTCGGTCAACTTGTGCAGATGGGCTGTGAAAAGGGCCGCCAAACCAGTCCGGATCTCAAGCTGGGGATCTGCGGTGAGCATGGCGGAGAGCCTTCGAGTGTTATGTTCTTTCATGACATCGGCTTGGATTATGTGTCCTGTTCACCCTACCGGGTGCCGATTGCCCGTTTGGCGGCAGCACATGCTGCACTGGCAGAAAGCGAATAGTCTGAGTTAGTGCCCATCCGGAAACTCCGGATGGGTGCGCTGCAAGTTTTCATAAGGGAAACGAGTTAGGGCACCAGGCAGGTAAGAGTCTGGTGCCTTGGTTTTATTGGCAGAGTCGCCGGCTGTCGTAACCCTCGATGAAATCGATCAATTTCGGTCCGGTTATCGGCTTGCTGTAATAATAGCCCTGAGAGATACATGATCCCAATAATTTCAGGTAGTCATGTTGGGATTTGTGCTCTACCCCTTCCACGATAAAGTTCATCTTAAGGCCATTGGAGAGGGCCAGCATTGCCGGAATGATGGTGTTGTCATCTGAAGGTTTACTGATTTTCTTAATAAACGATTTGTCGAGTTTTAAGGTGTGCAGAGGAAGTTGGTCCAGATAGCTGAGGGAAGAATAGCCGGTACCAAAATCATCGATGGCGATGTCGATGCCTTGGCCGGTCAATTTCAGGATATTTGCCAGAGTCATTTCCATGTTTTGGATGAGGACATTTTCGGTTATTTCAATTTCAAAAACATCTAATGGCAAATTGTAGTCTTTAATCTTGCTGATCAAGTAATCGGCAAAACCGTCCATGGCCAGTTGCACTGCGGATATGTTGATGCAAATCGGTATGTTGATTCCCCGAGCGGCCCAGCTCTTTGCTTCCTGAAAAATATTTCCCAAGATGCTATCGCCGAGCTCATTGATGAGGTTAGATTCTTCTGCAGTTTCAATAAAGGTGCCCGGGGGCACCAAGCCATGCTCTGGAGAGTTTATTCTTACCAAGGCTTCGACCGCATGGAGTCGACCGGAATCAAGGTCAATTTGTGGCTGGTAATGCATCTCTATCTGGTCGTCATTGATGGCATTTCGAATCAAGTTTTCAATGAAAACTTTGTTGCTGCGGCTGTTCCGCAACCCGTCATGGTATATGCTGATATTACTTTTGCTGGTTGATTTTGAATTACAGACGGCAATGTCTGCATTCTTTATCAGCTGTTCCGTTGTGTCACCATGTTGGGGATAGATGGCAACACCGATGCTCAGGGTCACGTAGATTTCATGGTTGTCATGATCAAAGGGATGGCTGATTTCATGGATGATTTTGTTGGCGATAGCTTTGACATCAGCTTCCGAGTCGACTGCAGGGATGAGCAGGATAAATTCATCCCCGCCGATTCTCGCCAGGGTGTCTCCTTTTTGGGTACAATTTTTCAGACGAGAGGCAACCGATTGGAGTAATTTATCACCAATCATGTGTCCGTAAGAATCATTGATCAGTTTAAACCTGTTGATGTCGATATAAAGGACCGCCAGTTTTTTATTTTCCTGCTTTGCATGGTTCAGCAGCACGGAGATGCGATCATTAAAAAGATTGCGATTCGGCAAACCCGTTAACAGGTCATGGTTATGTTGAAAACGGATAATCTCTTCTGAGCGCTTCTTCTCGGTAATATCTCTGACAACCCCATAGGTGCCGATAAAGTGCTCACTTTTTCCCCGGTTGCCAGTGTTTTTTCTTCTGCCTGGCCGGTAGTTACCGGAAAAGTTCTTTTCAACCTGAATGGATCTGACTTCAACATGAATGATTGACTTATTGTCCTTGCATTGAAGTCTGAGCTCAATGTTCTTTATCGCTTTGGGCAGAATGCTTGTGTTAATAAAATAGTTGGCACGATCGATATCTTCGGCATAAATGAAATTTCGGTAGTGTTTGCCGATTACTTCTTTTTTGCTGTAGCCCAAGTTCTTGATCAGGTTTTTGTTGACGAAGGTGAAGTAACCGTCTTTATCGAGCATGTAAAGCAAGTCCGGAGAATAATGGACGATGAACTTGTGCAGTAGTTCTGACTCTTTGATTTTTTCGATCATCTCCCGATTCTCGATTTCCAGGGCACGTTTTTCCAGTACGTTTTTGATCGAAAAGAGTAACTCATCGGGAGAGTATGGTTTTCTGATAAAATCTTTGGCACCATTCTTCATAACGTGAATGGCCTTGTTAATTTCAAGCTCGCCACTGACAACGATGACGTTTGTTTCTATCTCATTGTTATTGATATGATTCATGACGTCTACGCCATCAATGTCGGGCATGTTCAGGTCGAGTAAAACCAGTTCGTAATCCTGTTTTTTCAGACAATTGATGGCCGCCAGTCCGCCAGTTGCTGTAGTAGGGGCCAATCCGGTCGAGGAGAGAATCTCGCTGATGCTGTTGCAGATACCGGCATCATCATCAACAATCAAGACATTGATAGGTTGTGCTGTTCCGGTGCCCCGTTGGCGTTGTGTCACGTCAAAAGTGTCCATGAGACTTATTCTCTACTGTCGGCGACGGCGTGTGGGAGGTGAATGATGAATTCCGTTCCGCGGTTCCGGTTGGAATAACAGGAGATATTGCCGGACATCTCGGCAATCAATTCGCTGACAATTGCCAGGCCCAGGCCGGAGTGTCCTTTTTTGGTGCTCTCAACCGGTGTGAACAGATTTTTCAAAATAGCATTATCAATGCCGGGGCCATTATCTCTGATTGAAATTTCGAGGTATTCATGCCCGTTTTGAAAGCAATGATTACGCGTGGCAATTTCAATCAGACCTTCCTCCGGCAATGCCTCTACCGCATTCTTGATAATATTGATAATGATTTGCTTCAGGTTGTTCTTTGGACATGGTACGGGAGGAATACCGGTTTCAAGGTTCAGTTTTGACTGAATTTTCTTCTCTGCATAGAGAGAATTTTTAAAAAAATTGTCCAGTTCAACCAGTAGGTTGTTGATATTGATCTTGCTGTCTCCCTCGCCAATAAAAGAGTTCGGGTCTGTTGCTTTAGAGAGAATTTTACTGACCCGACCCATCTCTTCACTGATGAATTTAATCTCTTCTTTGGCCGCATGGCCATCTGTCAGTTTCTTGCCGAGAATGTAAAGATAGTTATTGATAATCGTCAGAGGGTTTTTAACCTCATGGACGAGTTTATTGAAGTCAGTGAAACTGATGCTTTGCTGAGAGGTCTCGGTTTCAATCAGGGCGAGATATTTACTGCTGATTTCATGCGTCAGCATCTCTATGAGAGCGGCTTTTTCCTCGAGATAGTTAACTTCTTTGCGCGCAATACCGATGACCAAGACTCCGAGATTTTCATTGTCGGAGTAGATTGGCAGACAGAGAGCAGCTTCACTTCCCATAATCCGGATGAGTTGGTTATCAATAATGGAACATTGCTGTTCCAGAGAGATTAATTTCCGTTTTTCAGTAAAGCATTTAATAATGACGCTATGGTGATCCTGAAGGTTGAATTTGATTTCATCCAGCTTGCGGGTCTCCAGGTCATTAAATGCCGTGAGACATTGATGAGTTTTGTCGGGTGAAATGAAAAGTAGGTTTTGCAGGTTGAATAATAAGTCGAAACCAATGCGGAGCTCTTTGATAAATGCGGCTTTGTTTTTGCTCTCACCGCGGGAAAAACATTGTGCCAGCGTCAAATTTTTAATCTGCTCGGAAAATTCTGCGTCCTTGAGTGTGTGATTTGTATCCGGCTCAGATTGCAGCCAGCTGGTCGCTGAATTAAAGTTGACGGAAAACCCAAGTTCTATCAAGAGTTGTTCCCCCTCTTCAAGCGCAGTGTTGAGACATGCCTGGATATCGTCTTCAGCAACGCCTAAAAGGAGGGCCGCTTTACTCAGGTCGGCTGCGTTATGCTCTGTGCCGATTTTTGTCGTTACCGAACGGGCTGCGGCAACTATCCTCAGCAACGCAGGAGAGTTGATGAGCTCATTCGTGTCGGCACGCTGAAAGTGAATGGCATCGGCGAGCAAGGAATCCAGGTTCCAACTTTCAATCAGTACCGAGCCGATTTCACAGTGATCAATGCCATAATTGTTTCTTTCCAGTTCGCAGAAATTTTCGACATCGTAATAGCGATCCAGAACCGTTTGATAGTTTTCCTTGTAGTTGACCAGGAGAAGGAGAATACCGATCTGGTGCAGGATCCCGGCAAGGTAGGCCTCTTCAGGTTTTGCATAGCCGGTCAGGTCCGCAAATTTCTCCGCCAAGTGGGCACAAATCAGTGAACGAAGCCAGGTGTGATGCAGGCCGTTGTCGGCAGATTTAGTGAATTCTGAGAAAAACTGCTGGAGGCAACTGGTGATAATGATTTTATGAACATTTCGCATGCCCAGAACAATGAGCATACGACGCAGATCGATAAAGTCATTCCACTGTCGATAAATCGGAGAATTGGCGATCTTCAGAAACTTTGCAGTCAGACAGGCGTCTTTCTTGATCGCCACCGAGAATTTTTCAAAGGAAGCCTCTCGGTCATTGCAAAGGTTTATCAGTTCAACCAGAAGGCTTATTTCGGACGGGAGAGCCTCCACGTTGAAGCTTCTATCTTTATAGTAAATTCGTTGCATATCTACCAAGCACCCTTTCCCGAAGGTTATAACGGCAGATAAATAATTCCAGTGAAAGCAGAATAATACCTTGGGGTTCTTTAATATGCAATGAGGAAAACGGAAAAACTTGTATCGGAAAGGGGTTTATCCTCATCTTGACCCTCCCCCATCAAGGGGGAAGTGAGTATGAGCCTGCGATCAAAGTGCCTTCAATATGGACTCTGCTTGCTGAGCGGTAAGGCGACCGGAAGCTTTTGCCAGCTGAAGAGTTTGTTCGGCAAGTAAACGGTATGCTGGGAGAAGTCTTGGGGCCGAGTTTTCCAGGGCCTTTAGATGGGCAGTCACAGTCCCTGCATCCCCACGGACGATGGGACCGGTAAGCCCCTGTTCGGTTCCCAACTGATCAATATTAGCCAGGGTTGCTTGCAGCAGGGGCAGCAGCAGTTTAGTGGCTTCTTTTGGGTCAATGCCACAGTTGTGCAGCAGCTCAGTCGCAGCCGCGACCAGAGTGACAAAATAATTGGAGGCGATACAGGCTGCGGTATGGTAGAGCGCTTTTTTATCGCTCTTTCTGCTGAATGCTCGTCCGTCGAAAGCTGCGACCAGCTCCAGTCCGAGTTGTTCGGCCTCTTTG
>WTCI01000170.1 GCA_013138655.1 Desulfuromonadaceae bacterium
GACGGCCCGCAAGCCAGCGAAGTGACCTTACTGGATGAGCTGTTCAACCTGACCCAGCTGTTTGAGCTGAATGAAGACGGCGACAGCCAGTTCAAACAGATGATTCGCGAATTCTTCATCGCGGCACCTGGATTGAAGCGTGGTGGTGGTGATCTTGGTTTTGCGCCGGATCCGACCGAGCTGACCATCTGGAATATTATCGGTAAGCGCGATCGACTGGTGACCAGGCTGCAACTCAAGCAAGTCACCTACGATCAACAGTGTCAGGCCCTCGATGCGCTGGACGATCTTTACGGTGGTGATGACAACTCGCTGAACTGGGGAACCGATTTCGGTAACGCCGGCAGCGCCGTTGCACATGATCTTCAAGGCCTGCAGATTTACGAAGAGAAGAGCTACGAAGATCGGTTGCGCGGCTTTATGTTCCAGAGCACCGCCGACAATATTGACGAAAACGGCGAACCGCTGACCGACGCCAAGACCGGCAAGCCTGCCAAGATCACGCTGAAAGAGCTGGCCACCGACCTGATCGTCAAGCAGATGCAACGGCAGCTGCTCGAGCTGCCGGCCGACGGCGACATTATCAGCGACTACACCAACCACACCTGCCGGATCGGTGAGCGGCAGAGGATCTACAACAAGCAGAAAGACCACCTGATCGATTCGCACCGCACCCAGAAACTTGCCGGGGTGCTTGGCGAACCAGTTGACGACCTTTTCGCAGTCGGGAGTTGATAGCGATGAATATTTTTGGTTTTGATATCAGCCGCAGTAAAAATGTGAGCAAAAGAGACGCCCGCACGCAGATCGGTGTGAACAACGCCCAGGGGCCGTTGACTCCGTATTTTAAGGACCACTACCTACGTAAAGTCAGCGGCGACTTTTACGAGGCGCTGCGCGAAGGAATACCGGTGATCGATGCCGCGATCCGTCGACTGATCAGCCTGAATGGAACAATCAAGATCATCGGCGACAAACCGGCCCTGGTGAAAGAGTTGGAAGACTTTTGTTTGAATGTGCCGGTCAACGACAAGCAAAAAGGGATCCATGCTTTTCTTGAAAACGCCAGCAATGAAACCTTTGAGCAGGGTTTTTCTATCTCTGAATTTATCGTTTCTTCGGACATGAAAGATATCGATGGCCTGCGTGTTGCCGACAGCAAAGACATCATATTTCGTCGCAATGCAGAAAATCAGCTCGATACCTGGTACCGGCATTCTGGCCAGCCGACCGGCAACCGGATTATCACCAACCCAGCAACACTGGTCGAGCGGATATTGACGGCACAATTCAACCAATCGGTGCTGATCGGCGGCATGTGGGAAGAAAAGCTGTACCCCGGCAACAAAATATATTTTTCCATCAATAACGAAAACACCAACCCTTACGGCGTCAGTCTGATGCGCAGTATGGAATTCTGCGCCAAACTGCTGGCCACCATGCAGAACAGCCTTGGTAACGTCTGGGAGCGTTTCGGCGATCCTTCTTATCATGTGAATTACGGACTGACCAAACGCAGCCTCAGTGGTGACACCCTGGAAGAGCGTCGCCAGAAGATCGCCACCGACTTTGCAACCGCCATCACCGCCAAGCGAAACGGCAAGTCGGCTGACTTTGTCACCGCCCTGAATGCTGATGACAAGATGGAGATCACGGTCATCGGTGCCGACAACCAGGTTCTTGAGATGGAAATCCCGGTCCGGCATGTGTTGGAGCAGATCGTCAGCAAGACCGGACTGCCATCCTGGATGCTTGGAATTTACTGGAGCTCCACCGAGAGGATGGCCACGCTCGAAGTTGAAACTATTCTGCAGGATGCCAAGATTCGCCAGCTGGCCATGCTGCCGGAGTTTATCCGCCTGTTCTCTACCTACCTGAAACTGCGTGGACACACCTGGAACAGCATTACGACCGACATCAAAAAGCCTGGTGATTGGGGGATCATCTTCGAAACACCGAACCTGCGCGACATGGTGGCACAAGCACAGGCCCGTTTCCTGAACGCGCAAGCCGACATGATGGGTGGCGAGCAGGAAACGACTGGTGCGGGAGAAAAGGGATTGTCCCCCGGTTCTGCTCTCAAAAGGGGGGCTGTCCCTGGGTCATCCAAGGCATTTACCCCTAGTTCAATCAAAGAACTCTACCGCCCCGACGCCTGGCCGGAGCTGGACAAGCTGGAAGACGATTACGAATCCAGCCTGATCAGCGACTGGGAAGAGTTGCATCAGCGCGTCAAGCTGATTCTCGGGCTTGGCATTCCCACAGCAGAAAAAGGCATCACCCGCGATAACTTCACTTTTTCGATCGAAGATCGCGCCCGGGTGATGGCCGCGCTGGCCGATCATCTTGGAGCATACAAGCCGAGCAACGATGATTCGCCCATCGCCTGGTATTATGGCCAGTCCTACAGTCTCGGTCTGCTGCAGGCGGCAAAGATGATCGGTCAGGACCGGCCGATCCTCGATATCATCAAAAACCGTGAGATTTTTGAAACCCTGGCGAAAGAAGGATTCGAGCGCGTCAAGAACAGGGCCACCATCCGGATCCGCGACAAGATCCTGGCCGAGATGGAAGCCTTCGCCATTTCCGGCAGTAATCCGATCGAGGTTGCCGGCAGGCTGAAAAAGCTGTTTGCCGATGCCAATAGCGACTGGGAACGCCTGGCAAGATCAGAGTTGAGCATGGCGGCGGAGCGCGCAAAAATAGAAGAATGGGGCGCGTGGGGAATTAAAATGGTCGAGTTTACCCCCGGCCCGGACGCCTGTTCCATCTGCATGGCCCTGGCCGGAGATTACAAAATCGAAGAGGCACCGATCCCTGTGCAGGATACGCACCCGCGCTGCCGGTGTGCGTTAAGGCCTGCTGCGAGTGAGGCGTAGGGGCGAGATTCATCACGCCCGCTTGTCTCGCCCTGAAAAAGTGCAGTGATCTACCAGATCACCGCTTGGTTTTCTGATAGTACAGTCAGCATTGATCAAAAAAAGGGCCGCGGAATGAAGCAAGGCAGAGTCGAAAAGATCGGTCAAAACCGCACTGCTGCCGGATGCAACACATTCAGTGGCCCCGGGATCGAAGGAACCAAATCAACGCGGCAGCAGGCCGGGGAGAAAAACAATGATGGGAAAAATTCAAAAGCTGGTCGCAGCGATCGGCAAGCTTGATCCGAACGATCCAGCTCATTTCACCGCTGACGACAAGCCATCCGCCAATGTACTGAAAGAGCTGCTCGGCGAGCAGGTTTCAGCTGCTGAGCGTGACGAAGCCTGGCAGATTTATCAACTGCAGAACGCCGCCCCTGCCAAAGCCACCGCCCCTGTCGACCTGACCGGCGCGAACGCTGTTGTCACCATGATCGGCGGCAAAGCCCAACAGGTTTGGTATCGCGGTGGTCAACGAATTCACATCGGGCCGGATCCGAAAGCTGAATAGCTATGGCAGATAAATCCCTGAACAAGCAGATCGGCCTGAAGACCTTCGGCAAGGGCAAGCAGTCCAGTGACGACCAGTTGGCAAAGATCAACCAACTTGCGTTGGAACCGCTGTCTGCCGATCAGGTTTATGTCCGTCGCTTCCTGGTGGCGCACAACGGCCTCGATCGCGACCGTGAGCGGTTTAACGATGAGCTGCTTGAACAGTTTGCCGCAACCCTGCCCGGTAAAGGAATGTTCCTGGACGGTCACCCGAGCGGCTGGAACGGCAGCGGTGCCCCTGGCTCCGGCCGCTGGTTCGATGCCGGTACCGAGTTTATGTCTCCGGCAGAGTTTAAGCAGCTGACCGGCGAAGATCTGAAACTTCCGGATGAAATCAACCAGGTCAAGGTGCTTTGGGGTGAGTCCTACCTGCTTAAAGATATCTCTTACATTGATGAATGGACCAAGTTGATCGATGCCGGGATCGTCTCCTTTGTCTCGATCGGTTTCAACGCTCCCCGCAAATCAATCACTGACGATAACGGAAATTATCTCTACGGCGAATATTACCCGAACGGCGAAGCTCTAGAAGCGTCGCTGGTCTGGCTGGGGGCTCAACCGGGCGCCTCGGCAAAATTTGCCAAGGGCAATCAGCCCGAACAACCCAACTGCGAGGAGGAAATTCGCATGAAAGAGTTTTTGAAAAGGCTCGAAAAGGCGTTGGGGCTGAAGCAGGCCCTGACAGAGGACAATGCCCTTGATCGTATTGTTGCTCAAGTTGAGGAAAAAGATACCCAGCTTGAAGCGAAAAATCAGGAAATCACCGGGCTCAAGGCCGCCGCAGCTGATGGTGCCGCTTATCGTAAGTCTCTGGTCGACGATGCCATCCGCTTCGGCACCCTGATCGACGAAGTTCCAACCGACGAGGCCGCGCAGAAATCCGAATCGGAGTTTTTGACCTCGTTGCCGATCGAGCGGTTAAAGTCGATGCGCGACAAGTACGAAACCCGGGCCCGCGAAAAGTGCCCGACCGATCCTGTCTTTATCGGCAAAGATGAGGGCGATCGACAGCAGCAGAATAATGCTGCGCAGCAAAAAGGCAAGCAGTCCAGCGGCAAGAAAGATTTTACTTCGGCCGCTGACAACGAGCTTTTTGCCACCGTCGGCAAGTAACGGATTCCCTAGTTGAAGAGGATTTGAATATGAAACACTGGATTCTGAATAATCAATTTTCGCTGATCACCTTTGTGGCTCTTGCCCTGGTGGTGCTGGTCGGCTCTTTTGCCTTCGGAGCTGATCCCTTCACGGCTCTACCGATGATCGGCATGGCCGGCGCCGTGACCGTGCGCGGGCCCATAGATCAGCTGGTCACCGTCAAGTACACCCACACCGCAGCCACTGTCACAGATACTTTTTACCTGCTTGGCGGCCGGGTCTTGCTGGCGGTTAACAGCGTTGCCGCCGACGCCGAAAATGTCTTTCTGATCCGCGGCCATGTCGAGGTTGATAAAACGGCCGGCACCGCCTGGGTTGGTGGGCAAGCCATCTATTGGGATGATTCGGAGTCTGAGTTCACTACCGTCTCTACCGACAACACCAAGGCCGGTTTTGCCATGGAGGCAGCCGCATCAGCCGCCACCGCCGGACAGCTGTTCCTTGAGCCGGCCACGAACCTGTAACCAACCCTCTCGGAGGAGATAAATAATGAGCAAGATTATCAAGCTGTTTACTCGCGAAACCTGCGACCTTCTGAAAGGGATGGATCTGCAGGAGCGGCGCTCCAAGTTGGCCGGGGTGCTGACTGCCTTTTTCCGTGGTGATCTTGGAGATAAAACTCCGGCGATTGCCATTGCGCAAGAGTCTGGCGTTGACCAGGAGTTGGTTGAAAAGGTTCTACAGACTGCAGGGATGAAGGGCCTGACCGGACCCTCTGACGCCGCCAACGGCATGAACACCGGCGGGGATGTGATCGCCGGAGTGTTCCGCCCGGCCGAAGGCGACCCTCTTCTCGATTTTGGTTTTGAAGAACTCTTCGATCTGGTTGATATGCGCAACAGCATGCAGACCAGCTTCGATATTCTCGACGTGTCGAACCTGATCACTTTCGCTGAGAAGAAATCCGGCGAGCGGATGAAAAAGTACGGCGTCACTGACAGCAAGACCAGTGTCGAGAAAATGACTGTCGCTGCCGCGATCGGTATTCTGGACGACTGGATCAACTATTACCAATACTGGAACCTGAACCAAGCCGCAGTTGAAGCACGCGCGAAGTATTTCAGCAAGATGGCTGCAGATCACTACGCGTTGATCGTTGCTGCTGCTCAGGCCACCGCGTTCAGCACCGATGACATCACCACCATCAACAACGCATGCGCAGGGATTCTGACTGATTGCGCCGCCAAGGGTTTCAACCTCACCGGCAATGAAGCGTTTGAGCTGCGGGCCAACATCAACCTGAAACAGCGGATTGAAAAAGCCTTCGCGTTGACCTTCAACAGCCCCAACACCGACAAAAATCAGCTGGTGCATACCCTGAACCGCAAATACACCACCGCGGTTGGATCCACTGAATACTATGTGGTTCTGGCCGGCCGCAAGCTCAAGCGCGGCATCTGGTCCGACCTGTCGGCTGAAGCTGACCGCGATATTCTGATGCAGGGTACCGACGTTGCCTACAGCGGCGAGTACAACGCCGGAGTCGGCGAGGTTAAACAAGTCCGGAAGTGCGCACTCAGCTAATCACCCACAGGACTCTCTCTCCTGTTGATCGGGGCGGGCTTTAGTCGGCCCGCCCCATTTTTTTTGAGGATTCCATGAGCGTACCGTCGGCAGCAGACATCACGAATATGGGTTTTGGTTATCAGATGTTCGGCCGCGAGAGCGCATCCGATCTGAACCTGTCCATCAAAGCGATGATTGCCGAGCATGGCGCTCTGCTCTCCGGCCGGATCGGTGCCACCGCTTACGCTAGCACAACCGAGCCGACCAGCACTTATGTCAAACGGGCGATCAAATCCCTGGTTGCCGCAGACCTGTGCCAGATACGGATTAACCGCCTGGCCCAGGAGGTCAAGCTGGAGGACGGCACCGATGCAACCAAGATGCGCCGGCAGCGGAAAGACTACCTGGACGAAGCCGAGCTGATGATCAACAAGATCGAGGCCACCGCGTCCAACAGCAACGACTTTGCCGTCGGTACCGTGATCACCAGCCATTTCGATGAGGACGCCTGATGCTGACGATCAATGCCGCCCTGGCCGGTGACAAGGTTGTTTTGAGGGGTCTGCGCGAGTTGCAGCGGGACATGCCGAAGGCCCTGCAACGGACATTGACCCGTGCGGCGATCGGCACCCACCGCGAAGCTTTTGATTTTCTCGGTGGCGCGAAAGAACCATCCGGAGCTTATCCGGTGCCGATTGTGACCGGTCATCTTCGGCGGTTGCTCAACTGGTTAAAACCAGGGGCCAGCAAAGGTGAATTCAGAGCCGGGCCGCTGGAATCAATCGTTTACAACTCCGCGGAATATTCGGAAACCATCCACGAAGGCCACGGATCATCCACGAAGTATGGAGCCCGCCCCTATATCACCGATGGTTTCGAGCGTTTCAATCGCGGCAACCGTCTGGCGAAAATCGCCGGGGAAGAAATCGAAGCCGAAGCACGGAAGAAGGGTTTTAAATGAACACAATACCCACCTGGTTCGAGCATGTTGACCTGATGCAAGCGATCATTGTGTTGCTATTTGCTGCTTTTATCTGGTTTTCAATTCGAACTTTGCGCGGGATCGATGTCAATCAGCGAGAGATGTTCAAGCGCCTGACCTCCCTTGAGCGAGATTTTTACACATTACGCGGCGAACATAAGGCGCACCATAACGGGGATGGAAAATAATGGCTAACTTCGATCCGGCATTTATTCAAACCAGCGTCCATGAAGGCGGTTATGTTAATGATCCACACGACCGAGGTGGCGAAACCAAATACGGCATCAGTAAAAAGGCCTATCCGGATATCGATATTGCCGCGCTGACCTTTCTTGACGCGCAAGAAATCTATCGCCGCGATTACTGGCAGCCATTGCACTTGGACGATATTTCAGACCAGGCCTTGGCAGAGCAGATTTTCGACACGGCCATCAACTGCGGACAACGTACCGCCGGGCGACTGCTGCAAGATGCCGACAATCTGATTTCCCACGGTGCCGACCTTAAAACTGACGGCATCATCGGTCCGCTAACTACGCATTATATTAACAGCTACGCCCGGAAGGCCGAACTACTCAGCACCATCAAGGGTCTGCGTTTTTG
>WTCI01000152.1 GCA_013138655.1 Desulfuromonadaceae bacterium
AGATGTGCTGGTGATGCCCATGGAAAGGGTGTCTGTCGCCCGGATGGCGACAGTCAAGCCCCAGGGATGGCCATGTATTCATTCAATCGGCGGCCCTTGGAATGGGCGGCACCAGACCATCAGCACCCGTTCTGAATAGTTCGAACGTTTTTTTCTGCTACCTCATCAACAGACTTCCAGCCACCCAGTCATTCATGGCTTTTTGCTCGTTTTTCCAGTCCTCTCCCAAACGGAGTTCCATGAATTTTTTCAGCAGGCTGTTGAACATCTGTTCCCCTTCTTCAACGGCTCCCAGTTTGGTATAGAAAGCCGCCTCTGCTTCAGCTTGCAGGTCGTCGTCCGGACCTGCTTCCGGTCGAATCATCGGGGTGCGATAACTGCCGAATTGAAAGCGCTCTCCTTTCAGGGTCAGTTTCCATTCGTCTTCATCATTTTCCAGGTGTAAGGTCGCTTCTTCAATTTGTTTTCCTTGCTGTAATGCCGCGCGGACCTCCGTGTAATGATCCTGCGGCCCGGCAACGACGATTTTTTGTACTCCCTCTTGCCCGCCACCCACCAGGATCAGGCGATTGTCCAGATAGGCAGTAAAGGGCTGGTTTTCCAGAAATGGTCCAGGACAGTTGATTGCGTAGTGTGCATCTGAATTGAGGGTACGAAAAAACAGCCATTGCAGAAACTCGCTCCCCAGCCAACGATTTGCTTCAATTTGCTCCAGAGCACTGTCGGTTTGTGCGAGATTTGCCTCTGCCAGTTTCTCTTGCAGGGCGGCAGGAAGCAGTTGGGACGCCCTGGCCATTGGGTGGAGCAGTTGCAAACGGAACCCAGGGAAGGTTTGATGGAATAAACCCTGAAAACTATCAATGACTTTTTGACTGAGCGAGCAGAGTCGGATGAATTGCCGCTCGGTATCCCAGATAACATCATAGTACGAAGGGGAGGGCAGGGTGCGGCTCATTAATAGGCTGCGGGCCCGGTCACGAATTTGTTCCATCTCTCCATTGGGAACACGCTTGAGGTTCGGTTTGTCGGCAAGAAACTGTTTTGAGAGGCGCGTGATTTCGCGTTTGTAGAGTGCTGCCGGGATACGGCGGCGATCCTGCCGAAGGGTAAAGCAAAGGTGTTGGTCCCGCTGAAAAACTTGTTGAGAGTGAAAATCGCTGTTTTCATAATCATCCAGCTGAACCCAGCCTGTAGACAGCTCTTCGCCGGACTGCTCGATGGAACGGAATCCCTCATCTGCAAGTCGTTGCTGAATTTCAGTTTCATCGTGCTGGTTATTGAAAGATCCTTCGACATGAAAATAACAGATGCTGGCTGACGCGGCCAGAAAGCCCATAGGACACTCCTTGAAGATGTTTTTGTAACCAGTCGTTGGTTTCGTTGGAAAATAATGATGGGCTTTACTTGGTGCACTCGCAAAAAGCCATGAGATGGCTAAGCAAAAATTTCGCCCTATAAGGCCTGGTGGTTTTTCAGGGGTATATGGTAAGTCGAGGTCCTGAAAAAACGCTGTAACGCAGTAGGTCGGACTTTTTGCGCCGCCATCTTATTTGCGGTGGTAATAATAGTAATGCCCGCTAAAATCCTTACGGTAGGTTTGATTATGTTCAGCGAGTTGTGTGAGCACCAGGTTGAGGGCCTCTGCATCGAAAAAACCCTGCTCGATAAAATAATGCCCCAACTGCTTCTGTCGGGTCCGCTGATGCAGCAGCAGGGCTCTGACCTGCAGAGAGGTGAGTAAGCCGAGTTGTTCGGCACGTTCACCGAACTTATAGGCACCGTTTCGATAGTTCAGCACCTGTTTGATCTGCTCATCTTTCAGCCAGCCCCAGCGTTTGGCAATATCCCCGAGAACCGGTCGTTGCCGACGTTGCCAGACGATCGCTGAAACAACGGCAGTGAAAGGAATGATGCCTAAATAATAGAGAAAGAGACCGAACTGCAGTGGTCGTGTCGGCAGCGGCCCATGATAATATTTGCCGAAAGGGCGGTCCTGACGCCGGCGTTTTGGTTGCGTGTAGCTGGTTCTGCTACGGGAAAAACCGGTTAAGGTGATCCGCTCACGTTGCTTGAGAAAATTCTGCACCGTTTCATGGGCTTGGTTCAGGTCCTGAAAAAGTCTTTGCTGTCTTTTCTGGGTGCCTGCGGCAGAGATGGCAAAACGATCGGGATGGGTGACCTTGGCTTTTTTACGGTAGGCGGAGCGAACCCCGGCAGGCTGCAAATAATACAAAAAATCCCGGTTCAGTTGAAACTCCGGGCCGAACAGTGTGCGGCAGGCACGAAAGACTTCGGATTCGGTTATCTGCGCCATAAAGGGAAATTCCCGGCTTGTTAAAAAGGTCGAATGACCGGTGCGGATTCAGCTTGATTTCTTATAGCGCAGACGCAGGTTTTAGACAAGCCGGAATGAGAGAGATAAGTGAGTTTATCGCCGACTGTTGAGCGTGATAAAATTATCAATTCGGGCCTGATCTTCCGCCAGGATATTGATGAAACGCATTCCGGAAACGATCACGGTTTCTTCCTGTTCCGGCCGGGTCCAGGCAATTTCCGCCAAAGCACAGACCGGGGCTTTGCCGTCTTCGAGATTAAGCAGGATCAGACAGAGTTCTGTCGGGTTTGCCGGTGCGCGT
Organism: Desulfuromonadaceae bacterium; assembly: GCA_013138655.1. Classification (GTDB taxonomy): domain Bacteria; phylum Desulfobacterota; class Desulfuromonadia; order Desulfuromonadales; family Geopsychrobacteraceae; genus Malonomonas. Next base: position 2,637 of record WTCI01000152.1, read on the forward strand.
AAATTCAAGCGGATTCCAGCCGAACTGAGATTGATCTTACAGGGCTTGAATCCTTCAAAAATAAGTGGCGCATCAGGGCTGTGAAGAAGTTGAATGTTTTTTTCCCAGGTGGCACGGAGAGCTTTCATGGTGCCTTGCCCACGGGTGAAGCGCAAGCCGATTTCGCAGTCAATCCTCGGCTTGCCACGTCGTTGAAACATCTGCAGATCCTGGTTGACTTTCAAGGAAATTCTTTTGCCGTCTATTCTTTTGTCAAACTGCCCCGTGAGTCGGACGCCAAGTCCCAAAGCCTCTGAGCTGATTTCAAACTTCATCCCGGCGGTAAAAGGAAACTGATCCGTCGCGTTTTCGCTATAGGGCAGGGTCAGAAAAAAAGACTCGCTGTTTCCGCCGACGATGGAGGCCGTCAACAGTTCAGTGCAGACCACATCAATGCGTTGATCCAAGGCTGTCAACAGCACTTGTTGACCCGTTTTAAAGTAGCGTTGATAAATCATTCTGTGCTTTCCATTTGTTCCCCTCCGCTAAGTTCCATGCTGTTCCAGGAGGCTGTCCGAGAATACGAGCCGTAGCGAGAAATCGGCTGTTTGAGGGCAGATTTTCGTAGGTTTGAGAGCGAATAGCACCGCTATTTGTCGAAAACATACGGAAATATGAACCGATCAGACGGTTTCGCAGTAGGTTCTTGTATTCTCAGACAGCCTCCTAGTGAGAAAGCGAAAGGACGATTGGTCAGAAGATAGGCTGTTATCTGAAAATCGTTTAACCCCCATTATGGCAAAAAAACAGCGTTAACCAAAGGTAAAATCATGAATATTCTTAACAAATTTGATTTTTCCCGTTATCTTTTTGGTTCTGGAGGTAATTATGGGAAAATCCCTGGAGCAGTATTTTGCTGTGACAGCGCCGGGCTTTGAAGGTGTCTGCGCCGCAGAATTGAGAGCACAAGCCATCGAGGTGCAAGCGATTCTGCGTGGTGGGGTCGCGTTCGCTGGCCAGCTGCGTGACTTGTACCTGGCGAACCTGCACCTGAGATCCGCTTCACGAGTGCTGGTTCGTTTGGGCGGAATGACGGTACGGGATTTCCCGACGCTGTTTAAACGCCTGGTGCGCCTCCCTTGGGGACGTTTTGTCAGGCCGGGCTCCGCTTGTGATATTCGTGTCACCTGTCACGGTTCACGTTTGAGCCATAGCGGAAGGATCGCCGAAACCTGCCGCGAGGCGATTGGCAAAGCCTTGGGAGATCCTGTTGCGCGAATCGCGTCAGAACAGAAGGTTTTTATCCGCATTGTCAACGACCACTGTCAGGTCTCTATGGACAGTTCCGGTGATTTGTTGCATCGCCGAGGCTATCGTGTCGCCAGTGTCGCTGCTCCTTTGCGGGAGACACTGGCTGCCGCTTGCCTGTTGACACTGGGTTATGATGGTTCACGGCCATTGATTGATGCCATGACCGGTTCCGGAACCTTCGCGATCGAAGCGGCCCTGATTGCCTTGAAGCGGGCTCCGGGAGCGAAACGTTCTTTTGCTTTTATGCGTTGGCCGAAATTTCGACCCGGCTTATGGCAGCAATTGGTCCAGGAAGCACAACGGGAGGAATCCGCGGATCTGGTTTCCCCGATTATCGCCATCGATAACAATGTCAAGGCCATTGCTGCGGCGGAGCAGAATCTTGAGGTCGCCGGACTGGCCGATATTGTGCGTTTGAACTATGGCTCGATTCAGCAGTTGCGAGCCGAACAGCCGACCGGTTTGTTGATCTGTAATCCTCCCTATGGAGAACGGCTTGGTCGCACCGCCGCTTTACAGACGCTGTATCGGGAAATCGGACGAGTTTACAGTAATACCTTTGCTGCTTGGCAGGGGGCGTTGGTCTGTCCCGATGCTGCACTGGCGAGAACGACCGGAATAGCATTTAAACCACGGGTGCGATTCTCCAATGGTGGAATCAGCGCCGCGTTACTGGAAAAGGTTCCAGAAACACAAAAGTCTTGACTTGGGGCAGGGCTGGCGATATAAGTTCAAATTCTTGTGGGCTGAGCCTGCAAAGATTGACGAGAAAGTGGGGTGATTGTTCGTGGAAATCACTGTTATTGACGGAAACGTTGAAAAAGCGATTAAGGTTCTCAAGCGCAAACTGCAGCAGGAAGGCCTCTTCCGTGAAATGAAGCAGCGTAAGTTTTACGAGAAGCCGAGTGTGAAGAGAAAGCGTAAAGAGAAAGAAGCTCAGCGTCGACTGCGCAAGAAGATGCGTGCCATGAAGCGCTTCAGCTGAGTGTCGATAGACGTAAATAAAAAAAAGCCGTCCCGGGAATCCGGTTCGGCTTTTTTTTATTTGTTTCCTAAACTCATTTTAACCACGTCATCAATCTTTGCTGGTATGGCAGGTGAAACAGCCGCAGTTCGGGTTGGCTACGCCGGCGGTACAGTCATTGACATAGTCCCAGCGTAACATGTCCGGGTAATCGCTGGCGTGAGAAGCATGACATGAGAGGCAGATGACGGCGTCACTGCCCGGGGTAACAACACTGTTCGCGTTCTCTGGTAAAGTCCCGGTTCTCCCGATGGGAGCAGCCAGACTGTAATTGGTGTACTGAGCATATTCTCCGCTGCTCGGCAGGATGATATCCGTTGGATGGCGGAGAAACGGCGAGGAGACCACGGGTCCGATTCCGTCTGAAGTGCTGCCTCCTAGAGTATGAAAATTGCCGTGACAGGTTGCACAAAACTGGCTGATGGTACCGTCCGGCGGTTCAACCCCGTTTGACCCGTGGCAGTGCGTGGTGCTGCAGCCGAGCTGAATCGGTTGCGTTACGGCAAAGTATTCATTGTGATCAGCCCCTGCTCTGGTGTACTGCCAGTCGCTGTCCTCCAGGCCTTTAACCCCGGTCAGAAAGCGATAACTGTTAGCGGGAGCATCGGCAACATCCAGCTTGCCGTTACCGTTGGCATGATGAGCTCCGGAAATTCCCTCCGGCAGATCGGAGGACGCATAGCGGTAACCGTGACAGCCGTTGGTGCCGGCACAGGTCAGGTTTGAAGTATTGACAATCATGTCTTCGTGGTACGTCTGTTTGATACCGCCCGGCAGGGCGGAAATGGTGTTATCAATACCGGTCAGTTCAATGATATTGTGCCCCTTGCTGTCGGCAGCACCGGAGCCTTTCATCCCGGTAATGAAGGCAAAATTACCGGCGGAAAGATCGATACTTTCAGAGTGCATGACCTGTGGAACGATATCGTCCCCCAGTGAAACCAGTGCCTGAGCCCCACCCTGAGCATGGCAACCCAGGCATGAGGTTCTGAGCAGGGCACTGTTCGGGGCTGCTGAGCTGTCAAATTGCATACTGGCGCCGTCCTGGCTATTGTGCATGGTATGGCAATTGACGCAGTTTCCCTGAATGCCGGCATTAGCTGTGCCTCCCCCCAAAAACAGGAAGGCGATGGCCATAACCAGTCTGGAGTATCCCTTCATTTCGACTTTCATTTTGCCTCCTGCTTGTCCCCTCTCGCCTTGAGGGTTGTGCTCATAATTCCCCAAAATATTACGATTGTACCCCGTCATACTACATGAATATTGAAATGAAGAAAACCCGTAAAATTACTAGGAAATAATCTGAATATCTGGATGACAATATCAGTCAGCAGGGGGATCTGCTGATCGGTGTCTGTTGATGGGATGGGTTTGTCTCCAGTTCATAGAAAATAAAACGGGCAGTCCCTGGCTTGGCTGCCCGTTTTATTTCGGCAGGTACCGGTATTGAATCAGCGCGGCCAGTGCCCCAGTTGCAAGCCGGAGATCTGCTCAATAATACGTACCACCTGATAACTGTAGCCGTACTCGTTGTCATACCAGATATAGAGAACACAGCGGTTTCCCTGGACGATGGTCGCCAGTGAATCGACCACGCCGGCATACCGGGAGCCGACCATGTCGGTGGAGACCGCTTCCGGCGAGTTGGTGAAGTCGATCTGATCCTGCAGCGGCGAATCGAGTGACATCCCACGCAGGTAGGTGTTCATTTCCTCAACGCTGGTTTCCTTGCTGAGAGTCAGGTTCAAAATCGCCAGCGAGACGTTCGGGGTCGGAACCCGGATGGCATTGCCGGTCAGTTTGCCGGCAAGTTCCGGCAAGGCCCTGGCAATGGCTTTGGCGGCACCGGTTTCGGTGAGGACCATGTTCAGCGGGGCGCTGCGGCCACGACGTTCTTTCTTGTGATAGTTGTCGATCAAGTTCTGGTCGTTGGTGTAGCTGTGGCAGGTTTCGACATGACCGTTTTCGATGCCGAACTTGTCGCTGACCGCCTTCAGAACCGGAACGATGGCGTTGGTGGTGCAGCTGGCGGCGGAGAGGATCGCATCGCCGGAATCGAGCAGTTCGTTGTTGACCCCATAGACGACATTGGGAATGTCCCCCTTGCCCGGTGCCGTTAATAGAACCTGTGAAGCGCCTTTGGCCTGGATGTGCCGACTGAGCCCTTCACGATCACGCCACTTGCCGGTGTTGTCGATGACAATCGCGTCACTGATGCCGTACTGGCTGTAATCGACCTCTTCCGGGGCATCGGCGTAAATGATGCGGATCATGTTGCCGTTGGCAATGATCGCATTTTCTGCCTCATCGACCCTGATGGTTCCTTCAAAATGCCCGTGAACTGAATCGCGGCGCAGCAGGCTGGCACGTTTCACGAGATCGTTGTCACTGCCCTTGCGAACCACGGCAGCGCGCAAACGTAATTTATTGCCGCCACCGGCTTGCTCGACCAGAATCCGGGCCACCAAGCGACCGATCCGGCCGAAACCGTAGAGGACGACATCGCGCGGCTCACTCAGTTGGTGTCTTTTGCCGGTGCTGAGATCTTTCAACTGCTCGGCAACAAAATCTTCGACATCTCCGTTCCCCTGTTCCTGATAACGCAATACCAACTTCGCCAGATCGACTCTACCGGGAGCCAGATCCATCCTTGCCATGGTTTGCAGCATTGGGTAGGTATCCTTAACCCAGATTTCCCGGTTGATAATCTGCCGGGCAAAACGGTGGGCCCGCAGGATGTCGATGGTCGACTGGTTGACCAGTGGGCGATCAAAAACAGTACAGATCACTTCATGATCACGATAAAGTTTACCGATCAGCGGGGTCATCGCTTCGGCAATTGCTTCACGTTCTTTCCAGTCCTTGAAATACTCTTCGGTTTTTGTGTCGACCATTTTCTGTCAAACCTTTCACGGCAGTTATTGGCATCGCCTTGGAAACGCGCGTATAATAATGGATGTTCGTCGCTATTGCAACTAGCTTGCCCTTATAATTCTCGGAAGAAAATGTTGCCTTTGTCTCCCTCGCTCTGGACAATCCGACAGGGGGTTGATAAATTGTGTAGTTGATTTTGTTATCCGGAAAAAGGGTCTTTTCTGGCCACATGATTCCCGAATTTTTCAAGGAGGATTCTGTTGATGAGCAATGCTGTTAGTTACAAAGAACTGGGGTTGGTGAACTCGCGCGAACTGTTTCGCAAGGCGGTGGCCGGCGGCTATGCCATCCCTGCTTATAATTTTAATAACCTTGAGCAGTTACAGGCGATTGTCACCGCCTGTGCCGAGACGAATTCGCCGGTCATCCTGCAAGTCAGCAAGGGGGCTCGGAGCTATGCCGACGAAACCATGCTGCGCTACATGGCGATGGGGGCCGTCGAGATGGCTCGCAAGATGGGTTCCAGCATCCCGATCGTGCTGCATCTGGATCATGGCGATTCCTTCGAGATTTGCAAAAGCTGTATCGATTCCGGGTTCTCATCGGTGATGATCGACGGTTCCCACCTGCCGTACGACGAGAACGTTGCCCTGACCAAACGGGTGGTCGAGTATGCCCATCAATTTGAGGTGACTGTCGAAGGGGAACTCGGCGTGCTGGCCGGGATTGAAGATGATGTCGTGGCGGAAGAATCAACCTACACCCAGCCGGATGAGGTTGAGGATTTTGTCAAGAAAACCGGAGTTGATTCCCTGGCCATCTCGATTGGAACCAGCCACGGTGCGTACAAGTTCAAGCTGAAAGAGGGGGAGTCGGTGCCGCCCTTGCGTTTCGATATTCTCGAAGAGTGCGAGAAGCGGATCCCCGGGTTTCCGATTGTCCTGCATGGTGCTTCCAGTGTGGTGCCTGAGTATGTTGCCTTGATCAACCGGTATGGCGGTAAAATGGATGGGGCTGTCGGTGTTCCGGAAAAGCAATTACGTCGTGCCGCGGCCAGTGCCGTTTGCAAGATCAATATCGATTCGGATGGGCGCTTGGCAGTGACGGCGAAGGTGCGCGAATATCTGGCCAACAACCCCGGCGAGTTCGACCCGCGCAAGTATCTCGGTGCTGCTCGTAAAGAGCTGATCACGCTGATCAAATATAAGAACGAGGCGGTCCTCGGCAGTGCCGGCAAGGGCTGAATTTAAACAGGACAAACGAAACGGGTCGCTGTGGGTGTTTCGTAGCGGCTCGTTTTTTGTCCTCGGTCCGTTATCTTCAAAGGAATTGACAGCAGGTTGCTACCTGCCTTATACGGGAAGCTTGGTCGATTTTGTACGAGAAACGATGGGGTGGGGTGGTCACAAGCGCCGCAGGCGCAATCCCCGAAAAAGCAATTTCCTGTCAGCTTATTACCAATTCTTATCACAGGAGGCTAAAAAGGAGAAAAATGCTGTTGTTGTTGGTCTGTGGACTGGTTCTATTGGCAGTGGGTAGCGTCTATGGCCAGTCCGATTAGGCAAAATATCAGCATATTCCAGTCCCTGAAGATGTGAGAGTTCCCCAGAAATTCATCAATATAGATGATGGCACTCTGGACTGTTGTGGTTGCCATTGGAACACCAACCATGGCGGGCCTCAGTTCTGCGATTAATGGAATCCCTCTCGGGCAGGCTTTACGGCCTGCCCTTTTTATTTCCGATCTCTGCTTCGGTAGCTAATCAGATGACGGCGACGGGCAGGAAACCTTGGCTGAGTCTATTTCTTGCCCTGTTTCATCCCCATGTTTTGATGCTTTGGTTCCGCTTCGGTAAACTCGACCGGCAGGGTCAGAGTTTCTTCCCCGCGCAGCAGGGTCAGGCTGATCTTGGCGCCGATCGCCATTTGCTGTAGCTCGTAGATCAGGTCAAAGGGTTCTTTCAGCTCGATATTATCCATCCATGTTAACAGGTCCTCTTTGAGGATTCCCGCCTTTTCGGCAACCGATCCCGGGACAACCCCCTTGACAACCAGTCCACCATCCGCTTTATCCAGCATGATTCCCAGTTTAACACCAGGGTTCGGCAGATCTTCATATTCGGTAAAAGTCACAAAATGATAGGGCGGCATCGGATAGTCCGGCTTGTTGATATTCATCAGCCGATCCTGTTTGTCTTCCGGGATATCAATTTCCACCGAGCCGATCAACAGGTAGCTGACCGGTAGCCGGCGGAACAGCCGCCGGGGGATGCCGTAACCGTAGCGCACATGATTGCCCCCGGCGACCACCATCACCTGATGGTCCGGAGCGACTTTTTTCAGGTAATCAGCGAGGTTCTGTGCCATGGTTTCGTCCCAGAGAGTCTGCACCCGTTGGAAACCATCAAGCATCGTCTGCCCCATTTTGTGGTCGCTGAAAACCGCCTCGACCATGGCTCTTTGGTAAGGGTCGCTATGATCCAGTTCCGGTAGGAGTTGTTGCTCTTCCGTGGTCAATTCGGCAAATGGTGTGCGACTGACTTTTTTCTGTAGATCCTTGTTGGCGTTCAAAGCCAGAATCGGGATCTGCCGGTCACGACAGAACGTCAGCAGATCGCGGTAGAGCGCAAAGTTCATCCGCCAGTTGCTCAACCAGTCAACGTCCTTGAGGAATTCTTTTTCGGCGAGTTGTCCGGCCACCCAGCGATCAAGCCCCGGTTGTTGCTCCGGGGTGAACATTTCCATTGCCAGACTGACTTTCCCCGGATTACTTGCGGCCAGTGCTTGCAGAATGTCTACCTGCAAACGGTGTGAGGCCGGATTGTCGTGGGTTTCCCCGACGTAGACCACTTGTGCACGGCTCGCCTGGTCGTACATTGCCGCGGCCGTGACATAGATGCCGGTCGGCAGGTGGAGAATGTCGCCAACCAGCGGTTCACGCACCGGGGGATAGGGAGTTTCAGGGTTGCCGAGAAGTATGGTTTTAGACTGACAGCCGGTCATCAGTAACAGCAGGATTAACAGCGTAAGCTGTAATAGCCGCATCGATCCTCCTTGAGAATTATCAGTAGATGTTTTTTGCGTAGAAGATTTCGGTCATCTCTTGTTCAAGTATCTTCTTGACCTTTTCCCGTTCAACCTTTGTGAGATCCTCATAGGTGGTTGAAAACAGGTACTTATTAAGGTCAAAATCTTTCAGCAGCATCTTGGTGTGAAACAGATTCTCCTGGTAGATATTGATGTCAACGCACTGGTACAGGTCACGGATACTTTTGCGGATGTACTGCTGGATGCTGTGGATTCTGTGGTCGATGTAATGTTTTTTACCTTTGATGTCGCGGGTAAAACCCCGCACCTTGTAGTCCATCAGCACGATATCCGACTCGAAGGAATCGATCAGGTGATTGAGCGCTTTCAGTGGGCTGATTTTACCACAGGTGGCGATGTCGATATCAACCCGGAACGTCGAAATTCCTGATTTGCGATCGGTCTCCGGGTAGGTATGGATACAGAGATGACTCTTGTCGAGGTGTCCGGCAATCAGTTCCGGTTTGGGCTCCAGCGGCTCTTCGGCAATCAGCACAATGACCGAGGCCCCCATCGGATCGTAATCCTGGCCAGAGATGTTAAGGATATTGGCACCGATGATCTCGGTGACCTCGGTGAGAATACGGGTCAACCGCTCGGCGTTGTATTCCTCATCGATGTACTCAAGGTATTCCTTACGTGCTGCCGGGCGCTGAGCGTAGCAGACGTCATATATATTGAAGGTGAGACTCTTGGTCAGATTGTTGAACCCGCGCAGTTTGATTTTCGGTTTGCGCTTGGGGTGGGTGACTTTTTTAGCACACATCGGCAGGGTTTTCCTGAAAAAGCACCGGGCATTGCCCGGTGCTGATGGATATCTATAATTGTTCAGCAAGATGTACTGGTGATGCCCATGGAAAGGGTGAGGGGACTGTCCCCGGCCCTTGGAACAGAAGAAAGCGGCCGATTATAATGCCGTGGGGATTTTATCGGCAACAGCTTTTTATACCGCTTTTTTTTCACTCCGTTCATTCATCACTTTGTAGGCACAGAGTGCTCCGCACATGGTGCAGGCGCCGTGCGATTCGTCAACCCCCGATTCCGCACGCAGACGGCGGGCTTTTTCCGGATCGAGAGCAACGGAGAATTGTCCCTCCCAGTCCAGGTCTTTGCGGTAGCGGGCCATGGCATTATCTTTTTCGATAGCACCGGGAATGCCCTTAACAATGTCGGCGGCATGGGCCGCAATCCGCACGGCCATGACACCTTCATGGACATCCTCAACAGTCGGCAGACGTAGATGCTCACTCGGGGTGACATAGCAGAGGAAATCGGCTCCGGCAGCTGCTGCGACAGTCCCCCCGATTGCCGAGGTGATATGGTCGTAGCCGGGAGCGATATCGGTCACCAGCGGCCCGAGCACATAGAAGGGGGCTCCGTGGCAGAGGCGTTTCTGCAGTTTGATGTTGGCTTCAATCTGATTCAGAGGTACGTGACCGGGGCCTTCAATCATCACCTGAATACCGGCATCCTGGGCACGCTGGGTCAATTCACCGAGGATAATCAATTCCTGAATCTGGGCACGGTCGGTCGCATCGGCCAGGCAACCGGGACGGAAGCCGTCTCCCAGTGAGAGGACGGCATCGTAGGGGCGGACCAGTTCCAGCAGCTGATCATAGAATTCGTAGAGGGGATTTTCGGCGTTATTGTAATTCATCCACCCGACAGTAAAAGAACCACCGCGTGAGACGACTTCCAGCAGTCGGCCTTCACGATCCATCCGGGTCACCGTTTCGCGAGTGACGCCGCAGTGAACAGTGATGAAGTCAACACCGTCATCCAGATGTTTTTTGACTCCGGCAAAAATATCATCAACGGTCATGTCGACGATCGATTTGCCTTGTTTCAAAACAGCATCACAGGCCGCTTGATAGAGTGGGACGCTACCGATGCAGAGATCCGTTTCGGCAATAATTGCCGCGCGGATTTCATCAATCGGGCCACCGGTTGACAGATCCATCAGTGCGTCGGCCCCGGCAGCGGCGGCAACTTTGGCTTTTTCCAGCTCTTTGTCGATGCTGGTGTCATCCTGACTGGTGCCGATGTTGGCATTGGTCTTGGTGCGTAAACCCTCACCGACGGCCAGTGGAGGGGCATTGGTGCGTTTGTTGTTGCGACAGATAACAGCGGTCCCGGCAGCAATTTTTTGCCGCAGTATTTCCGGATCGATATTTTCAGCGGCGGCTGCCTGCTGCATGAGATCACTGATTTGCCCTTGACGGGCCATTTCTAACTGGGTCATGCCGAATCCTTTAATTTAAACAGAGAAAAACAGCGCCGGCCAACAAGTGCCCAAGGCGCTGCAGGTGAAAGTCGTGTGCAGCTCAGCTACCAGGAGCCTGTCCGACAATACAAGAACCTACTGCGAAACCGTCTGATCGGTTCATATTTCCGTATGTTTTCGACAAATAGCGGTGCTATTCGCTCTCAAACCTACGAAAATCTGCCCTCGAACAGACGATTTCT
>WTCI01000360.1 GCA_013138655.1 Desulfuromonadaceae bacterium
CGCCACCAGGTTGAACGCCTTATAAAATCCAGAGTGAACCCGGTAGCCGTCTTTTTGAGTGGGGATAGCCTGGGCATCAGTCAACCAGTCGTCGATCTTCTTCTCTGTTCCCCGAAAGGCAAGGACCAGATAGGCAGGCTCGTCGGGGACGTTTCTTCGACATAAGAACCCTTGAGTCGTTGATTTGTCAAAGACTTGGATCTGCGAAAAACCGGCTTCATCAAGAATGGCTTTAAAGGCTTGGAGATTAGAGTCTTTATTGCTGTATAGCTTATCAGCAAAACTGGACAGGAATTCTTCGAGATCCTTACCCTTCTCCTTTAATATGATCTCAGACGCATGCTTAGCAGCATCACTTAAAATCCCATCAACCCCCTCATAGGGGAAATAGGCCAAACCGGACATCTCACCCAAAACATAGGCCATGCGATCACTGTAAGCAGCACGCTTGATGGGTGGGGCTAATAATTTCTCAACTTGGAAAAAATTGTTTTGGGCCGTCATGTCCTCTCCCTTCATCGTATTCATTTTTGCGAGACTATCTTATTTGAGAATAGCCATCATTTCGTTTGCCACTGTTGCTGCCCCCGCATACAGCATCAACCAATTCCGGATCGATCTTCACCTCCCGTGGTTTCCATTCCCGGTCAAGGTTCTGCATTCCATCTTCGAAGGACTCAGAAGTCATGAGGAGATGCGCTGCTGCAACCCGAAGCAGATCAACTGTTTTCCGGGGGAGCGCAAAGGATGTCGGAAGGTCCTGCAGGCAACGCATAAGGCGCGGGTCCTCAATCCGGTCAAAGGAAAGTTCCGAAAAAGTGAAGTGAGTGATGATCGACTTCGGGATCTGGTCGACATCAGGGCACCCCGTGAGTTTACTGTTGCAGGCATCAACAGTATCTGCCAGTTGCTTCATGTACCTGAAATGATTATCAACGTTCTCTAGACTGTCAAAAGAGACATCGTCCATGGGGCCGTTCATCACCACATCCAGAACAGCACCTATTCCAGGAGGTTTGCTTTTCTTGTTCCAATTCCGTTTTTTCGATGTTTTTGCATTCACGGCAATCACCATCAACTTGTTAAGCCTCTGAAAATTGGATTGGTATCCGAAATCATCACTTCCTGCGGAGAGTTCAAGCACAGCTTTCCCTCCTTACATTTCAGGGCAACCTCGTGTAGCCCCCGTCCGCATTGAAATATACGGATCTTACCGTTTTCATCCTTGTTATAAGCCTTGCTCATTTCCGTTCAGAACAACCATCCCCTTTTCGGGACACGGACAAGTAAAAAATTCCATAGTCTCTCCCCCGTTTTTTTTGTGGCCTATGAATTTTTCAAATCGTTCAGCTTGGCATTTAAGTGCTCAAAACGGTCAAGTCTGCCGTTGGCTTTTAAAGCAGGTCGGTCAAAATCAAACTTAAATACTATTTGTGACTACTTTGTAAAAACGTCAGCAACTCTGTAGCTGCCCATGGGTACTTAATGAGATTCTAAGGCAATACAGCCTGAAGTCAAATGTCCATCGCTATGAAGAGAACCATGGGCGTTTCGTATTCTATAGGGAGTGAGTTGTGAGAAACATGTTTCATCCCCCCTTCATCCCGCCCGGCGGATTGTTGAAGATCCTTTCTTAAATGCTAGGCTTAATAAAAGTCCTTGAAATTGAAGCTTCCAGTTCATTTGAAAGGTGAGGCGCAGATGGGAGATGCATTCAGATTTGCCGATGAACTCGGCCCGACCAAGGTCGTCCATATCTATGAGCCCTCGATCCAGCTGAAGGCGGTTCTGGTGGTGGACAATGTAGCTGCCGGGCCATCGATCGGGGGGATACGTATGGCATCTGATGTCAGCACGGAGGAGTGTTTTCGGCTGGCACGGGCCATGACCATGAAAAATGCGGCCGCCGGCCTGCCCCATGGCGGCGGCAAAGCGGTTCTTTACGGTGATCCCAAGATGCCGAGGAAAAAAAAGGAGGTCCTGATTCGGGGGCTGGCCCAGGCATTGCGTGACATTAAGGAATATATCCTTGCTCCTGACATGGGCACGGACGAGGAGTGCATGGCCTGGATAAAGGACGAAATCGACCGGGTCGTGGCCCTGCCACGCGAGATCGGGGGCATTCCTCTGGACGAGATCGGAGCGACCGGCTGGGGGCTTAACAATGCCGCCGAAATCGCGCTGCAATACTGTGATTTCGAGATGAAGGGCGCTCGGCTCGTCGTTCAGGGATTCGGTGCCGTCGGCAGGCACGCTGCACGTTTTTTGACTAAAAACGGTGCCGTACTTGTCGGTGTGGCTGACTCTCAGGGGGGAACTTATAATCCCGACGGGCTTGATGTTGATTCTCTGATCGAACTTAAAGATGCGGGAAAGAGCGTGGTTGATTATTCGGGCGGGAAAAAGCTGAGCGGGGATTCCTTGATTGACCTGGAGTGCGATATCTGGATTCCTGCCGCACGCCCAGATGTCATTCGCGAGGACAACATGGAACGTTTGCAGGCCAGACTGGTCGTTCAGGGGGCCAACATCCCTGTCACCGCCAGGGCGGAGAAGTACCTGCATGAAAAAGGGATCCTGTGTGTCCCCGATTTTATCGCCAATGCCGGCGGGGTTATATGCGCCGCCATGGAATACCGCGGGGCCTGTGAGGTTACCGCCATGCAGGCTATCCAGGAAAAGGTGCGGCGCAATACCGAGCAGGTATTGGAGGAGGTCAGAACCAAGAAGATTCTGCCGCGGCAGGCGGCCGTGGACCTGGCCCTCAGCAGGATAAAAAAGGCCATGTCGTTCAAGCGTTGGTCAGTATTTTAGTTTCTTTCCCCGTAACTATTCAGAACGGGTGCTGATGGTCTGGTGCCGCCCATTCCAAGGGCCGCCGATTGGATGAATACATGGCCATCCCTGGGGCTTGACTGTCGCCATCCGGGCGACAGACACCCTTTCCATGGGCATCACCAGCACATTTTGCTGAACAGTT
>WTCI01000014.1 GCA_013138655.1 Desulfuromonadaceae bacterium
CGTTTGCCGACAATCAGGAAAGCCTGCTCAACGGGTTCACCCTTGGTGCCAGCGACTCCCTCAAACTCTCAACCGAGCTGAATGAGTTGAGCGCACGCCTGCAGGGACACCTGAAGCGCTGGCAGCGGCTGCTTGACCTGCGCCAGAGCAAAGAGCAACTGCAAAAAATGGCGTTAACAGATCCCTTAACCGAACTCGGCAACCGAACCACCTTCGACATGAGCATCAAGCAGGCCTCGGCCCGCACCCAGCGCTCCGGTTCTCCCTATTCATTACTGATGATCGACCTTGATCATTTTAAAGGATTCAACGACTGCTACGGGCATCAGGCCGGTGATAAGGTTCTCAAACATGTCGCCGAGGCAATTCGCAACTCAGCCCGCGAGGCCGACATCTGTTGCCGTTACGGCGGCGAGGAATTTGTGGTTATTCTTCCGGATACTGATGCAAAATCAGCCGAAGTTTTGGCGAACAGAATTCACAAACAGGTGGCCTTGGTCTCACGTCGGCTGCACCTTAAGCAACAACCACTGACCGTCAGTATCGGCGTCAGCTGTGCCGATCAAAAGGGCTCAATACACCCGACACACCTGATTGAAGAAGCTGACCGGGCACTTTACCGGGCCAAGGAAAACGGTCGTAACCGCACTGAAACCTGGCGGCCGCCAAGCTACCCCACGAGCATCGATTATGACTATATGCCGACCCGCGAACTCGCTTTCGGCACCTGATGTCCGTTAGCCGAACAACAAAAAAAGCCTGTAACCGGATTCGGTTGCAGGCTTTTTCAATTTAGGCGGGGACAGTATTTTATTCTGCCCCGGTAGGGGCGAACCTGTGTGTCCACCCGGATTATAACCATTTCGTAGGGGCGCCGCAAGCGGCGCCCTCTTACAATCACGACGCCACCGCGAACCCTATGTTCGGACGGACGTCAGCTAACTGTCGCCCTCACCGGCTCCCATCACTTTGACCTTCAAACGCAACTGCTTACGCTGTTCAGCCAGACAGTAAGCGACGATGGTATCCTCGTTTTCCTCTCCAAGATCAACAAATTTCAATGCCGCCTCCATCCCCCCATGGACCATTTCAAAGGTTCGCACCACCGTTGCGACACACTCGACAACCCGCGCTTCCGGAGCGTCAAACACGATCTCCAGACCGATTTCGGTTCCATCCCTGAGTTTTTTTTCGACCGGCAGCCGCAAACCACCACCACTGATGTTCACTGACGTCTGAATCGACTTGACGAGAGGATTTTCTTCGCTCAGCACCCAATAACTCACCGAAAGGTCAGCATCGACCCGGAAGTTGGCGCGTTTCTGAACATGGGCGAAAGACTCAACCATCTCCAACTGTAACTTGGCGTCACTCAACACCGAGGTAATTTTCGCCCGAATTGACTTGGTCGAACCGGCGACGTCAAAGGAAACCTGGCAAAAATCAGCTTGATTGAGGAGGTCTGCCTTGAGCTGATCCGGCAGGAAGGTAATTTCAAACTGTGGGGATGTGGTTGTTTTGGCGACTCCGTCAATCAGTTGCTGTCCGCCATCCTGAAGAGGCAGGACAACCTTGACGACCCGGTAATCTTTTAACTGATCCAACACTGACATAACAGATCCCTGGCAGGATCGAAGACATTAGAAACTGACCGATCCGTTTCAGCCAACCCCTCTGATCGACTTCTTAGACCGGGCCGGCACTTGATGATAGCCGGATACTGCCGCCCGACCCTCCTTCAACTGCGTCAATTCCGCAGTCGTGACGGCCATCATGCCACGGACTCTTGGCAAAAGCAAATGATTCATTTCCACAATCTGTTCAAGGAGTTGCATGCGTTCCCGGAACAGTGGATGAACCTGCCAGTGAGTCGAATCCCGAGCAACCTCGGCGAGCAATTCACGGTCATTTAAGCCCGCCTCTTCCTGCAGTTCATGCAAACGAACTGTGTACTCGCACAGCCTTTCCGGATCGCCCTGACTCAGCAAAACATCGAGATGGTCAGCATGATCGAGAATGGCCCGATACTGCTGGATGGAGTTTTTCAGGTAGACATCGACCATAATGCAATCCTTTAATAAGCAACAGCGGATCTGTGTTCACTGGCCCCTGCTGTTTTTTGCTGCTGCTGTTCACGACGATTGATGACTGCAGCTTCAGCAAACGCCTCACGAAGGTCGAGCAGTATTTTTTCAACCGGCTCCAGCCGTTTTACACCGCTACGGACATTTACTGCAGAGAGTTCCCTGAGCATAAAATCATACAGCCGACCCAAGTCATCGGCGATCTCGCCACCAACCTCATAATCAAGAGTATTGGAAAACTCGGTAACGATAGCAATGGCTTTACTGATGGCGGTTGCCTTGTCCTCGGCTCGCCCATCCACAATCGCCTGTTTCGCCTGCCTCACAAAACGGATTGCTCCATCGTAAAGCATAATGAGGATCTGCTCCGGCGAGGCCGTTGTCACTTGATTGCTCTGGTACTGGTTCATATAGGCATTCATCTTTTGTACTCCCTACAAAGTGGAGAACGATAACTTAACTTATGCGGAATAAAGTCAATGTAACTCATTGGTTTCTGATAATCGGCATTGATGCCAGCTGCTGCATCAGGTAACTGCCCTGCGCATTCAACCCGCTGACCAAGCCTTCCATTGCTGAAAACTGGGCACGCAGGGTTTTTTCCTTCAGTTCTAACCTGGCTTCCAGATTCAAAATTCGCTGATCGATACGGCGCATATTGCTATCGGTCCCTTCTTTACGACCAGCATATAAGCCATCGGTATAATCGGTCATATCCTCCAGGTATGAAGCAAACTTTGCACTGATTCCCTCAACTCCATCCTGTCCGGCAAACAGACTAATCACCCCTGCATAGTCCCCATCCAAAGCATCTGATAATCTCGTGCTGTTTAAAGTTATCGTCCCATCCCGCTGCGTTTCAAATCCCAGTTGCGACAACGTTGAAAAAGACCCGCTTCCATCTTGCGGTGTCACAAGGAAACCCTGCAGACGACTTTTAATAGAACGAAATGCTGAATCATTTCCCCAGTCGGCTGTTTTCTGATCCGCTATAAAAGTGATAATTTCATTGTAAGCATCAACAAACTCCTGAATCTTGGCAGTTGTGGCCTCTTTATCAGCCGACACATTCAGAATGGTTGTCGCTTCAGAATCAGCCTTCAACAGTTCCATTGAAAGCCCGGGGATAGCTTCGACACTGTTGCTGTCACTGTAGATATCAATACCGTCAACGATGATGTGCGCCTGTTTGGCAACCTGGGTATTACTCATAGTCGGATTAACATCCGTCCCGCCACTCAACCCTGAGCTATCCAGAGAAAAAGACTCGGAGACACTGTCGCCCGTCAGAACCAGACGATAAGGGGTACCGGTTCCATCGTTGATGATGGCCGCACTGACTCCCAGATCAGCATCATTGATGGCGCTAGCGATCCCTTCTAAAGAATTATTGGTTGCATCGATACTGATCGAGTTGGCAACCCCGTCGACAGTAAGATTTATGGTTCCGGTACCGAAGGTGGACGCTGCCTTATCAACATACCCCTGGCTGACATCTTTTTGCTGCTGGGCCAGATCGACGACCGTCACCTGATAGGAACCGAGACCGGCATTGTTCCCTGCCGTCACCGAAAGATTTTCTTCCGAGCTGCTAAGCACTGCAGCAGAATTCAGTTCAATTGATGTGTCTATGGCCTCCGCTTTTTCGAGAAAGCTCTTAAGCTTTTCATCCAGTTTCGAAAAAGCATCCAAGCGGCTTTTATAATAAGCCTGGTCTTTTTCGAGGCGATCGATTGGAAACCGCTCGATCTTCATCAACTCAGTGATAATCGATTCGGTATCTATTCCGGTCGCCAAACCGCCAAAAGTAATAGACATATCATATCTCCCTGGAACTTCTTATACAGCCGTATCAGCTTTGGATATCGACAATATTGCCACGCAGATCTTCCAGCGTTGCTTTGAGTTCCAGTAGCTCCTCAGCTGGAACTTGACGAATCACTTCATCAGTTTCCCGGTCGACAATCTTGACCACCAGGCCATCTGTACGTTCATCATTTTCAAAACGAACACTGTAAAGACCATTTTCAGTCAGTGCCTTGATCTGCTTCAGCAATTCTTCCGGTTGAACCTGTTCTTTTTCAACCTGTTCACTCTGTACCAGATCTTCTGCCTTTTTCCTCGACTCACTGACCTGATCAGAGGCCTTGCTCAACTGAAATTGAGCGGTCCCTTGTAGATTGATGGTTTCAACGTTCATCTTCTCATCCTCCCCCTGCTAGTAGCCAAACTGATTCAGGGAAAAATGGGGACCGGACAAGCCGGTCCCCGGAAGGTTCGCTCGTAAATTAGCCAAGCAACGACAGTGCCAGTTGCGGCTGCTGGTTAGCTTGCGCCAGGATCGAAACACCGGCCTGCTGCAGGATACTGTACTTGGTCATATTCGAGGTTTCCTGAGCGATATCCGCATCAAGAATCCGTGAACGGGCTGCCGACAGGTTCTCAGAAACGTTCGTCAGGTTGGCGATGGTGGATTCGAAACGGTTCTGCACCGCACCCAGTTGGCCACGTATGGCGTCAATGGCCGTAATGGCGGAGTCAACAAGACCAATCGCGGAGTTGGCACCTGATTGAGTCGCAACAGTGACAGTATTCACACCCAACGCTGTCGCATTAGCTGAAGTAATTGTAATTGAAATTGTCTGGCCTGCCTCTGCACCAACGTGGAACAGTGCAGCAGCGGTGCTGCCATTGAGAAGACCACGACCGTTGAAGGTGGTGTCGCCAGCAATTCGATCCAGCTCTGCAACCAGTTGAGAGACCTCGGAATTCAGAGAAGTCCGGTCGCCGGCGCTGTTGGTATCGTTGGCTGACTGGATAGCCAGTTCACGCATCCGCTGCAGAATGTTGGTACTCTCCTGCAAAGCACCTTCTGCCGTCTGGGCCAGTGAGATACCGTCGTTGGCATTCCGCACAGCCTGATTCAGACCGCGAATCTGCGAAGTCATCCGGTTGGAGATCCCCAGACCGGCCGCATCGTCCTTGGCACTGTTGATACGCAGACCGGAAGAGAGGCGCTGCATTGATTTGTTAAGAGCTGATTGAGAAGTACCCAGGTTACGTTGGGCGTTAAGGGAACCGATGTTCGTGTTAATTGTTAATGCCATGATGTTTCCTCCATGAATGAGTTTTTTTGCGGGCGTCCTTGCCCTGAGTTAGTTTGTGTTTCTTTACTTACGTTACTGTTCTGGGGGACGCAATATTGAATCCAAGACCTCCTTTGGCGATAAATTCCCCGTCTTGCATCTTCTCGACACAACCTACCGAAAACTTTAGTTTTTTTATTCTCATGCAACTTGATTAAGATCTTGAAAGTATTGGTTTTTTTAGAATTTATGATTTTTTTTTGACGGACTTTAGAGTTTCGTGACCTTTAAATAAAACATTGCCGAAACGTTTGCTACTGAAAGGAAATATATTGCAAGAAAACATACTGAAAATAAAATTGATAATTTCCAATAATTTATCTACAATACATTAAACTCCACGGAATATACAGGCTGCAAACATCTTTCCAACAAGGAGATGTATTTTGAAATTAGCCGAAAAAAAGATTCTCGTCACCGGCGCTGACGGCTTTATTGGTTCACACCTGGTAGAAAGCTTGGTCGAACTGGGTGCAGATGTCAGGGCATTGAATTGCTACAACTCATTTAATTCCTGGGGCTGGCTCGAAGCAGTCAATTGCCTTGATCAGATAGAAGTCATCAGTGGCGATGTCCGCGATCCTCATTTCTGCAAAAAAATCACCAAGGAAATAGATGTCATTTTCCATTTAGCTGCATTGATAGCCATCCCATACTCTTACAGTGCACCGGATAGTTATGTCGACACCAACGTCAAGGGAACTTTAAATATCTGCCAGGCCGCATTGGAAAACGGCTGTGAGCGGGTTATTCACACCTCAACCAGCGAAGTTTACGGCACCGCACAATATGTACCGATTGATGAAAAACACCCTCTGCAAGCGCAATCCCCATACAGCGCCAGCAAAATAGCTGCCGACGCGATAGCAATAAGCTTTCACAATGCTTTTGACCTGCCGGTCACAATTGTTCGGCCATTTAATACCTACGGTCCCCGCCAATCGGCTCGAGCAGTCATTCCGACCATCATCACCCAGATCATTTCCGGTATGAAGGAGATCAAATTGGGCGATGTCACTCCAACGCGCGACTTTAGTTACGTCAAGGACACCTGTCGCGGCTTCATTACTTTAGCGGAGTGTGATCAGGCGATTGGACAGGCCGTCAATGTTGGCTCAAACTATGAAATTTCTGTGGGGGATACCCTTGGACTGATCAAGGAGTTGATGAACAGTGAGGTTCATTTTATCACTGACGACAGTCGCCTGCGGGCTGAGAAATCAGAGGTATTCCGCCTCTGGTGTGACAATTCACTGATCCGGGAGTTGACCGGCTTTACGCCGGAATACGATATCCGCCGCGGTTTGCAGAAAACTATCGACTGGTTCACCCAGCCGGAAAACCTGGCCAGATACAAAACCGGTATCTACAATGTTTGAGCAAACCTTCGACTTCATCCGCCAACAGTTTGACAACCAAAGCCCTATCCCACTGCATGAACCAACCTTTTGTGGCAATGAAAAACAATATCTGGCAGAGTGTATTGACTCAACCTTCGTCTCCAGCGTCGGTGTTTTTGTCGACAAATTCGAACAGGCGGTGGCTGATTTTGTCGGCAGTCAACATGCTGTGGCAGTCGTCAACGGGACCCAGGCATTGTTTGTAGCGCTTAAATCTCTGGGGGTGGACGCCAGCTGTGAAGTTCTGACGCAATCCCTGACCTTTGTCGCCACTGCCAACGCTATTCACTACACGGGTGCAGCACCAGTCTTCCTTGATGTAGACCCGCAAACTCTTGGATTGTCCCCGGTCGCTCTCAAAGAGTTCCTGCAACAACACACGGAGCTGCGCGATGGCCATCGCGTCAATAAGACCAGCGGCCGAACAATCGCCGCCTGCCTGCCGATGCACACCTGTGGGCACCCTTGTCAGATTGAAGCATTGCAGAAGATCTGTACAGAAAATGGGATTCATTTAATAGAAGATGCAGCGGAAAGTCTTGGCAGCTACACTGCTAAAAAGCATACAGGCACCTTTGGACGCATGGGAATTTTCAGTTTCAACGGCAACAAGGTGGTCACGACCGGTGGCGGTGGCATGCTGGTCACAGATGATGACGAGCTTGCACAAAAACTTCGCCACCTGACCACAACTGCCAAAGTGCCGCACCCTTGGGAATTCATCCACGATCAAATTGGATATAACTACCGCATGCCGAATATCAACGCTGCTCTTGGCCTGGCGCAGATGGAGCAGTTACCACTTCTTTTACAAAAAAAGCGGGGATTGGCAACAAGCTACCGGGAGTTTTTTTGTGGAAGCGAGATCCTCTATCTGAACGAACCCCCTGGGAGTCAGTCAAATTTTTGGCTAAATACGATCCTTTTGCCGACCGAGGGGCAGAAGGAAGCTTTTCTGGAACAAGCTAACCATCAGGGAATCGGTGCCCGCTCCCTCTGGCGACCGATGCACCTGCTCGAAATGTACCGCCATTGCCAACGGGATGCACAAACCAGCGCCGAACAAATCTATCGGCAGGCGGTCAATATCCCCAGCAGCGTGAGGCTGTAATATGAAAAAAATTGTTCTGGTCGGCGGCGGTGGTCACTGCGCCTCCTGTATTGATGTCATTGAACAGGAAGGAAAGTTTCAAATCGCCGGAATTATCGACATGCCGGACAAGCACGGCACCACCCTGCTCGGCTACCCAATTATCGGCAACGATGAGGACCTGCCTAAACTTGTTGAAACCTATCAGTATTTTCTGATTACCTTGGGACAGATCAAGTCCCCGCAACGGCGCATCGCTCTGTTCGAGAAGTTGTTGCAACTCGGTGCCCGATTACCGACCATCGCCTCCCCCCGTGCCTATATCTCACGCCACGCTAGCGTTGGAGCCGGCACGATCGCCATGCACAACTCACTGATTAATGCTGGAGCCAAGGTCGGTGCCAACTGCATCATCAACAGCTGCTCTCTAATCGAACATGATGCTACAGTCGGCGACCACTGCCACATTTCGACGGGAGCGATTATTAATGGTGGCACACAGGTTGCAAAGTACACCTTTGTCGGTAGTGGCTCGGTTGTCAGAGACAATATCCGGATCGGCAGCCATTCACTTATCGGCGGCGGGGTGAGCGTTATGGAAGAGGTTCCCGACCATAGCTTCTACACCGGGAAAAAATAAACGGCCAAAGGAGAACCCAATTGCAGCCTGTTTTTATCATTGCCGAGGCCGGAGTCAATCACAACGGCGATCTGGAGCTGGCCAAACAATTGGTCGATGTTGCCGCAGAGGCTGGGGCGGATGCTGTCAAATTTCAGACATTTAAAGCCGAAAATCTGGTCTGTCAAAATGCGCCCAAAGCTGCCTATCAGCAACAAACTACAGCAGCCAAAGAATCTCAGTTTACAATGATTAAGAAGTTGGAGCTTGATCTTAGCGCCCACCAGTTGCTGCTTACCCATTGTCTTAATCGAGGCATCCAGTTCCTCTCATCCCCTTTCGATCTGGAAAGTATTGACTTACTCTTAGGTCTAGGAATCGAGATTTTTAAGATCCCCTCGGGCGAAATCACGAATCTCCCTTATTTACGCAAGATCGGCAGCCTCAATAAAAAGGTGATTCTTTCCACCGGGATGTCAACCATGAAGGAGATCGAGGCGGCTATTCAGGTTCTTTTTACTGCAGGTTTAAAAAAAGCACAGCTCACTATCCTGCACTGCAATACCGAGTATCCAACCTCGATGGCAGACGTTAACCTGCGCGCCATGCAAACCCTGGCCGATAACTTTGATATCAAAGTAGGCTACTCCGACCATACCTTAGGGATCGAGATACCGATTGCCGCAGTTGCCTTGGGGGCCAAAGTGATCGAAAAACATATCACCCTCGATAACAACCTGCCTGGCCCCGATCATCGCGCTTCGCTGGAACCACAGGAACTGGTAGAAATGATCAGTGCAATCCGTAACCTGGAGCAGGCAATGGGTAACGGGATCAAAAAGCCAACCCTCTCGGAGATGAAAAACCGGCCGATCGCGCGGAAAAGTATTGTTGCCCGCCGACAGATCAAACAGGGAGAACTCTTTTCCAACGACAACCTGACGGTCAAGCGACCGGCAACAGGAATAAGTCCCATGGAGTGGGATCGGGTGGTCGGCACCCCCGCCAGCAAAGACTTCCAGGGGGATGAGGCGATCATTCTATGAAAAAGATCTGTATTTTCACCGGGACTCGCGCAGAATACGGGCTGCTCAAGCCCCTGATGGAGGAGATTGGGCAAGACCAGGAGCTGCAACTGCAACTGCTGGTCTCCGGGATGCATCTTGCCGCAGAGTTCGGCAATACCTATCGACTCATTGAAGAAGATGGCTTCAGCATCGACGAAAAGGTTACAACCCTGGTTGACGAGGACAACGCGGTCGGCACCTGCAAATCGATCAGTCGCGGTGTCACCGGCTATGCCGAAGCTTTTGCCCGTCTGCAACCAGATATATTAGTGCTGCTAGGAGATCGCTCCGAAGCATTTGCAGCGGCGACCGCCGCTCTGGTCTGTCAGCTGCCGATTGCCCATCTGCATGGCGGAGAGACTACGCAAGGAGCATACGACGAGGCCTTTCGCCACTCTATCAGTAAAATGAGTCAACTCCATTTTGTTTCCACCGAAGTCTATCGGCGACGGGTCATTCAGCTCGGCGAAATTCCAGCCAGCGTCCACAATGTCGGTGCCATCGGCCTGGAGTATTTGAACAGGGGGAATTTTCTAGATCGTGAGACGCTTGAGAAAGCTCTCAACTTTCGCTTCGGCAAGAAAAATGCCCTGGCGACCTTCCACCCAGTCACTCTGGAACATGGGACAGCCGAAACACAGTTCAACCAGCTGCTAACCGCGCTCGACAAATTTGACGCACTGAAAATCATCTTCACCAAAGCCAACGCCGACACAGAAGGACGGATCATCAATCAGCTGATTGATGATTACGTCGCCCGCGCCCCGGACAAGTCGATTGCCTTTACCTCCATGGGTCATCTTCGCTACCTGAGCAGCATGCGCCTCGTTGATATAGTTGTCGGCAATAGCAGCAGCGGCATTCTGGAAGCCCCGAGCTTTGGTGTCCCGACCGTTAATATCGGTAATCGCCAAAAGGGAAGAATTAAAGCTGCGAGCATTATCGACTGCGAGCCAGAGCAAACCGCAATTGTTTCTGCCTTCCACAAGGCCTTGTCAAATCAGTTTAAAACTATGGCTCAGAAGGTCGATAATCCCTACAGACAAGAAGGAACTGCCAGCCGAATAAAAGAGATCATCAAACGTACGGATATTATCAACCTGAAAAAAACTTTTTACGACTTACCTTCTTAACTGTTTAAGAGGCTCCCATGAGAAACAGCAAAAAAATCAGCATTTCTCCTAAGGCAACCATCAAAGATGCAATTGAAACCATCGACAAAGGAGTCATGCAAATTGCCCTGGTAGTTAAAAATGACTGCCTGCTCGGTACCATTACCGATGGCGATATCAGACGCGGGTTTCTGAATGGACGCAGTCTGGCAGATAAAATCGAAGGGCTCTACAATACGACACCGCTCACCGGAACTCTTGGACAAACGCGCGAAGACTTGGTCCAGTTGGCTCTTACTCGCGGGATTAAACAACTCCCCATCCTCGATGATACCGGAAAGCTGATCGGTATCGAATATATCGACGACTACCTACGTGGCCCGGAAAAACCTAATACCATAGTCCTGATGGCTGGCGGTTTGGGGAACCGCCTACGGCCACTGACAGAAAAAACGCCGAAACCGATGTTGACGGTCGGCTCCAAACCAATCCTGGAAACTATCCTGGAGAGTTTTTCTCACTATGGCTTCCGTAATTTCTACTTTAGCGTCAATTACAAAGCAGAAAAAATCCGTAGCTACTTCAAGGATGGCAGTCAATATGGCGTTAGTATCTCTTATCTCAATGAAACCACCCGACTGGGTACTGCCGGAGCACTCAGCCTGTTGCCTGACAGTATTAAAGAACCCTTCATTGTCATGAACGGTGATTTACTGACTAATGTCAATTTCGAGCGATTACTGAACTACCATTTATTGGCCAAGGCAGAGGCAACGATGTGCGTCAGGGAGTACAAGCTAAAAATTCCCTACGGGGTCGTTAAGACAGAAGGAGCCTCAATCCAGGAGATTATTGAAAAACCAACTCAAAACTTTTTTGTGAACGCAGGCATCTATGTACTGAGTCCAAGTGCTCAGAAACTAATCCCAGATAACAGCTATTTTGATATGCCACAATTATTTCAGAATTTGATTGACGAAAAGCGCAAGGTCTGCTCTTTCCCGATTACCGATTACTGGATGGATATTGGTCAACCAAACGATTTCGACCAGGCAAACTCAGAATACGACGAGATATTTGATGTTTGATGGAAAACGAATTCTAGCTATTATTCCAGCACGAGGTGGAAGCAAAGGGCTGCCGGGCAAAAACATTCGTATGTTAGGCGGCAAACCACTGATTGCCTGGAGCATTGAAGCGGCCAATGCCAGCATCTACATCGATCGTACCATTATCAGCACCGATTGCCCGGAAATCAGTCAGATAGCCCTTGATGCCGGGGGAGATGTACCTTTTTTACGTCCGCAAAAACTGGCAACTGACAATGCGAAAAGTATTGATGTTATTCTACACGCCTTGACCCGGCTAGAGGAGGCTGAATCATATTACGACCTCCTGATATTGCTGCAACCGACATCACCGCTACGTAGCACGGCAGACATCGACCAAGCGATTGAGCTATTACGCAAACATGAAACAAAAGCAGTAGTTTCCGTTTGCGAAACGGACCACCACCCCTGGTGGAGCAACAGTCTGCCGGAAAACGGAAATATGGGCAATTTCCTCCGCCCGGAAGTTCTTAACAGTACCCGTCAGAACTTACCGGTCTACTACCGATTAAACGGGGCAATCTACCTGACTGACACTAATTTTCTACGTAGCAACGGCTCCTTTTTTGGATCTGAAACTTTCGCTTTTAAAATGTCCAAAGAACATTCGATTGACATAGACGACTTTATCGATTTTCAACTGGCCGAGTTTTTCCTCGATTCTTCCAGAGGACCAATCTGATCAAGATCCAGTTTTTTGAGGGTCTGCTATCTTGCTCAATTCATCCAACAAAGCTTTGGCCGCCGTATTGGAACTATCCTGTTGCAAAACAGTTTCAAACATCAGTTTCGCGCCATCTTTAAGGTCAACCTCCAGATAATGTCGTCCAAGCTTGATCATCACTGCATGATCGTCGGGAATCTGTTCTAAATAGTCTGCATATAAATCAAGTGATGTCCGTTTTTCACCAAGCAACCACATCAAATCAGCGTAGTAGGATAGATAAGTCACGGAGATGCCAGCCAGATATTCGGCTATCAAACGCGCATTTTCATAATCTTCCTTTTGCAGCGACAGGCTGAAAAGCCGCCTCAGAGCATCTTCAAGAACCGATAAATTTTGTTCCTCTTCCTGAACATCAAGTACTTGTTGATATTCTGACAGTGCCATATCAATATCATTTTCTAACTCTGCCAAATATCCCCTGCCGAGACAAGCGAGGGACAAAGCTTCAAAGCCCTCCAGCTTAACCAGATTATTGACCAGGTGACGTAGATTTTCGGTTTGCCTCTGCTTGTACATAACCTGTAATTTGCCACGAACCTGGCCCAACTGAGACCAACTGCGGGTGCGCGCCATATGCTCTGTTTCATGGAGCAGCAACGTCTCGTCAAACTCCCGCCCCAAGGTTGTGAATTGTTCAACGTATTCTTCCGGAATACTGTGCCGTGGGTGATTAACTTTCCAAATAATGGATCGACCAGGTTGCAGATCTTTCCACCATCGTTCAAGCAAGATGCTGAAATCGGGCTGATCTTTTTCCTCTTCCATACGAACCCGCAATCGTGTTGCAGCACTGTCGACTATATCCATCAGTCTTCCAGCACTGTCCCGATAAGCTTCATAATAGATTCGTCCCAGCCGTTCTACATCATTCTGATCCCAGTCGCGACCTTGATCTCCCTGAGTCAATTTGAGAAAGCCTCTTATGCCGAAACGCTTGACCAACAGATTGAAATCTGGAAAATTATTTTTCAGTTTTTTTTCAATGCGATCCATCTTAGCTTTATATTTGTGATTTCCTTTACCACCATCTCTCCTGCCGAAAAAGGCTTCGTTTGCCCTTAATCCCTCCTTTGATAGTTTCTTGATTTCACGAAAAGCGTTTTGCCCCCTTATCAATTCCGTCAATGCCAGTTGATAATAACGGATCCGATCAACAGCCGTATCCGAGGGCAATAATTCAAGAATCATTTGGAAACCAGACTTAAGCATCGAATCGAGTTTGACTTCAGCAAGGGACGCATATTCGACTTCGTGCATCCTCGTTGCCCCCTCGCTCAGATTTAAAATCCGGCAATTCTGTTGTTTTGCCAAAATCGCCTGTGCCTCGATCTGGGTAGCCGCAAAATGGAAGTCAGGAGTCGTTTCGGCCATCCAGCCACCGTTGGTCTCAATCCACAGCTGTCCCTTTCCTAATTGGGGACCGGCCTGCTGCTCATTACTCCCTTGAGCATGTGTATAACCATCGCGGCTGTAACAGAGGTCAACACCAGCTAACAAAACCCGCGCAAAGCCCATTTTTACAGCCAGGTCAATGGCACTATTAGTCACGGTCGGTCCGGGAGAATCTATTGTGTTTTCGTTCAAAGAAGATTCCCAGGGAACCCGTGGCCCCAGGAAAAGACATCGACCACACCATTGCCCCAATAATGTGCTGACAACATGGTATTTATTGACAAAGACCGTTCTTTCCCAAAGCTTCAACATCTCCTTACTGATATCAAAACTGATCTGGTTTGGATCGACGGAAACAATAATATCGGGGGAAATATCTACTTCAAGCAATCGCCGGGCAATTCGCGAAACAGCTATCACAACAAAACAATGACGATTTTCAATCACCCAGGGAAGAACGGCATCAAGGGATGGTCCTCCAGCAAGCACAATCGCCGTTTTTCCATTGAAGGTGCCGTGCAAATGAACAGCGGAAAGACGATTTTCAGGTAGATTCTCCAATTGCCGCTGATGAAAAAGCTCGGCACCCAGTTCCGCATTTAATCCCCATCTGATTTTTTCTAATTCCTCCTGCAGATGATTGGATAGCTCCAAATAGTCACTATAGCGTCCGTCAGTTGCGGCAAAGGAGAGGAAAAATTTGAGGTTTCCAAGATAAACAAAATTCTGAAATTCAATCTCTTTCGCACGCAACAACCATTCATCGGCAGTTGCCATAATGATTTTTTTATGGAATCCCCGTTCAGGGATAATTTCTTTCAACCGGTCAATAACAGCAGGTAGTTCTATAAAAATGTAGTAACTGCCCTCAGGCAAACCTTGCTTGACAAGATATTGGGGCAACAGCCCACTATCACTACCGGCAATAACATAGAGACTGTTCTTTTCGAACAAATCTTTTCCAAAATGCTTACTGAACGAAATTTCCGACCCGACCTTGTCAAAAGCAGAACCGTTCACTTCGTAGAGGTATCTATCACCAAATGAATTAACCAGAAAAGGACCAACGCCAATTTTATTATCCATAATCAACCTTTATAAAACATCTGTAAACATACAGAACCATGACACCAACAACCATGCAAAAAAAGAGCCATCCCACAAAACGCTTTGTAGAATGGCCCTTTAAACAGGTCCATGATCTTTTTTGTCAAAATCCCGACTCAAACCTCCGGCAACGGCGTCTGCGAACTGAAGTTCGTCCCTTCCATGATCACCTGTAAAGCTCGGTTGGTTGCTGGAGCAAACAAAATTGGTGCAGCCAGATTGAGAGTAATCTTCCGATCGGGAGGAACAGTCACCACGCTGACCACCAGACATTCACCATCCTCATCAATCCCCAGTTTCTGCCGCTCACGGCCATCGGGAACCACCTTGTAATCGAAGTAGAAACCGGTCGGATCAGTCAGGATAAAGGCCACTTGCGGATCGTCGATACTTTGAATCCAGAAGAGTGGGCCTTCTTTTTCGTTCGGCATCACGACAAAATTCCGCAGGTTTTCAAAACCGATCAACCCTTCCGGAAACAGCAGGGTGTTGTCAGGATCGTACTCAATGTCACCAAAACGGGACTGAATCTTCTGCATCATTTTTTCCTCCCCGCATCCAGAATACTGCTCAACTCGTTCAGATCGGCAATGTCCCATTGTGTTGCCTCCTTGTTTTCCTGCTTGATCCGGTCAAAAACCTCCTGGCGATGGACTTTTATCTCTCGTGGCGCATCAATGCCGATCCGCACCCCGCCCCCCTTGAATTCGACGACGGTGATCCGAATATTGTCACCGATGATGATTCCTTCGCCCGGTTTTCGTGTCAGTACCAACATAGCGCCCTCCTGGCTGGTTTCTATCCGGAAACAGCCCTTTTCCGCAATCTCTGCGTCAATCTGCACATCTGCTTGTGCGGCGTAGACAACCACGCCTCCGCACAAATGCTTGATTTCCTTGACCTTACGAAAAATTGCTTGTTTCCCATATAGAAACTTACAGCGCGTCCATCCGGACTATCCGAATGACCACTGGCTGGTTGTCCGTGCTACCTCCGAACACGGTTTTGTGTGTAGAAATTTTCTAGATGTAGTCCAGAATTGAAAGTGCAGAAACTTTTCCAGTCACGTTCAACGCAGCTTCAAAACTCTGCTGCTGCTTCTGCAGCTCGGTAATGGTTTCCAGGATATCGGCATCCTCAAACCGCGACCGGAATGCTTCCATATCGATCTTGATCTGTTCCATGTGATCGCGAGCAACTTCCAATCGCCGCCCGACATTGCCCTTGAAGCTGCGCTGACTGCGCACCTGATTGGCGGCTGTTTCAAGGGGATCAATCAGGGCTTCAACACCTGCCTGGTTATTCGCTCTCAACTCATCTTCCAGATTCGTGACCAGGGCAAAAATATCCATGGCCCCGGCATCAGTCACACCATCATTATCGGCATCACCCAACATTAAAGTATTGCCAGTCAGATTCACCTCGATCAACTCATTCGGTGCAATTTCAAATTCCAAAACGCCATAATCACCATTGTAATTCACTGGATTCGGCTCTGTCGCTGGATAGTTTGGATTGAGTTCAAACGGTCTGGTCTTTTCACTAAACCCGGAAAAAATATATTTACCGTCAATTTGTGCATTGGCGTCATCAAGCAAACTTTCTCGTAACTGGGCCACTTCATCGGCATAGGTCTGCATATCCTGCGTATTCAGCGAACCATTGACGGTCGCGATACTGATCTCTTTGAGCCGTACCAGGGTATTTTCAATACCGTCAAGATAACCGTCCATACCATCAGTTCTATCCAGTCCCGTTTCAATGGTCTCAATATAGCGATCTGAAGTCTGGATCTGGGTCCGGGCACTCAATACCGGGCTGATCGCGGTCGGATCGTCAGAGGGGCGATTGAGCCGCTTACCGGTTGCTGCGGCAAGTTGCAAGGTCTGCAGCCTGTCGCTGGTGCGATCAAGAAATGCTTGCAGGCTGCGATATGTTGTGGTCTGGGTTGCTCTCATAACTCACCTACCTTTTCAGTGCCAGCAAGGTTCCCATCATCTCATCCACAGTGGCGAGAAACTTCGCTGATGCTTCAAAACCACTTTGATATTTCAGCAAGTTGATCATTTCGTCTTCCAGGGAAACACCATCGATCCCGTCGCGCATATTCTGCAGCTGAATCAGACTGTCTTCATACCCCTGTTTGGCTTGGCGATTGCGGGCCGCTTCAACACCAACGGTTGCAGTAATTTTACCGTAATAAGAGACAAAGGTATCGTTCCCAAGGATCTGTTGCTGTTCCAATTGCAGGAGGGATAAGGAGTTGGTGTTATCACCCGGAGCTGCAGTTGTTCCAGCAGCAATCTCATTGGTGGTCGTGATGTTCATCTCCAGGGATGACGCAGCTCCCGCGACAGCAGCAGGCTGCACAAAAAAATCTTGTCCGGGATTTCCGTTCAGATCGGTTCCGGCCTGATGCAATGTATTGACTTCGGTGGCAAAAGTGAAGGCAAGCTGATCGAGACGATCGACCACATCAGGGATCATGACATCGCGTACTTCGTAGAGCCCGCGGAATTCGCCGCCGAGTGCCGTCCGTTCGAGCGGGATATTCGCCGTACCGAAATCGAGCTCAAGGTTCACATCGGTCCCGGAATAAACCCCGACAATATGTGTTGCTATAGTCCCCTCGACCAGCGGCATCCCGTTTCCCAACTGCACCGAGACGGTTCCGATTGAGGTCTCAAAACTGGTCGCGCCGATCGACCCGGAGAGTTCTTTGAGTAGCAGATCCCGACGATCGCGGTCGGCATTGGCCTCCTGCCCGGACATTTCGATCGCGGAAATGCGATTGTTCAACTGGGCAATTTCATCCAACCGCAGATTGACACCATCAATTTTTGAGGTGATGGTGCTGTTGATGTTCTTCACCACCTGTTGGGTTTCATTGTAAATATTGGTAAAGGCGTTACCGATCAACTCGCCGCGTTGGAGAACCATCTGACGCTCAATCTCGCCGCCCGGATTGGTGGAAAGTTGCCGCCAGCTGTCAAAAAACTGATCGAATTCATCAGACAGGCTGCCGTCGCCGATGCCAACCACTCGTTCCAGTTCCGCCAGCGTATTGACCATGCTGCGTTCCAGACCGGCCTCGGCTGTTTTGCCCTTGATCTGACCAGCGAGGAAAACATCGTGGGAACGTTCCACTGAACCGAT
This sequence comes from Desulfuromonadaceae bacterium, assembly GCA_013138655.1. GTDB lineage: Bacteria > Desulfobacterota > Desulfuromonadia > Desulfuromonadales > Geopsychrobacteraceae > Malonomonas. The sequence goes on from WTCI01000014.1 coordinate 18,010, forward strand.
CGTGACACCGGTGCCGATAAAAAAATCTCCGAAACTCAAGGCCGGGTAAGGAGTCAGGTTGGGAGTTTGCCGGGAATAGCCTTCGGTATTGATATTGGCGATATTCAGACCGGTAATTTCAATCGCTTTCTGGTTGGTCTGCAAGGAGGTTCGCCCTGAGTTCAGCGCTGCATTCAGTCCGCCGCCCATTTTTATACCTTCCCTGACAGCAGCCGACCGCCCTGAGTCAAAGCACGGGACTGACCACTACCGCCATAAACTTCAGGCATGGCCGCCTTGCCGAAAAAGCCCATCAGATCACGCACCCAGTTGAGGCCGGTCCAGAGCAAAAAGGCATTGCGGCGGTTTTCCTGGTCTATCTGTTTGAGGAGATCTTCCAAACCCACGACATCTTCCGGTTGCAGTGTCAGCCCGGCCAGCAGCTCCTGCTTGGCGGAGACCACCTGATTTAACCCGGGCATATTGAGGGCCAAGGACATTTCACGCTCCTCTTGCAGCAGCCCGATAAGCGTTTCAAGCTGGTGTTTGACTTCGGAGCGGGTCATCTCAACTATCCTGCACGATAAAAGGAAGAAGACTTGCGGCCACTTTTTCCAGGTCAGGTTTGTAAGTACCGCTGTCAATCTGCGCCTTCAACGCCTGCAGCTTTTCTGCGCGGGCCGTTTCCCGGGTCTGGTTGGTCGCCTGTGTCTTACTGGCGTTTTTCAGCGCACTGGAGAAATCGACACGATCAGTCTTGCCGGCCCCGGCAGCTTTTTTGGCTGCGCCGGCGTTACCTGTGCGATTGATATTCCCGAGCGGGCCGAACCCCTTGTTTCCCATAATTTTATCGACCATAACGAACTCCTTATTCCCCTGCTTCTGCAAACTGGCCGGCAAAGGCGTCCAGTTTTTCCATAATAGCTTCGTAAGTTTGCTGTGATATTTCCGGTAGAGCGCCTCCGAAGGCTTCTTGAGCCTCCAGGAAACCCTGGTCAATGGCATCCTTCATCTGCTGTAATTTTGCCGGGTCATTGCCGAAAGCGTTGATGGCAAAATTGACAATCCGGTCGGAGGTCTGCTCGACCCCGAAATAGCCATCTTCGGCGACCAACGCCTGAGCCTCTTCCTGAGTCATGGTGTTGAAATCGACGGCAACATCCCCGGTGCTGAATTGCAGATTAAGCCCTTGCTCCTGAAGGGTCTTGATAACCAGATTGCGCAGTAATTCGTATGGAGTAGCGACTTTAAGACCCGGCCCGTAGGTTGCGCCAACCTTTTCCTGCTCACCCAGCGAAACACGATCCTCAGTACCAGATCGGGTTCTTTCACGTTGCCTGCGCTGGACCATCTCTTCTTGCGGCTGGCCGGAAACCGGCTTTGCACTGCGGGTAGGATCAATCTGTTCAGTCATAAGGTCTCCTCCATTGAGAACTCTTTGGAAACTTTTCGACGGAAAAGCAGATTTTCTTTAGGAATTTTTTCAGAGGGAAATGTAGGGGCGAATCTTGTATTCGCCCAAATCTTGATCACCGACGGAACAAGGGCGATCACAAGGATCGCCCCTACGGCAGCATTTGCCTGTTTAATCACCTGTTAATCTTTGGTCAACTGCTGCATCATCAACTCAGCCAGGCCGATACCGCCCTGCTCAGCCATAATTTTTGCGGCTTCCATATCCTGTAACTGGGTATACATATCGGAAGCGTTGCCACGCGGGATCAGGCCGTCTTCAGGGATGGTTTTGCGCATTTCTTTAAATATCTGCTGGAGAAAGATCGCCTCAAACTGCTGCGTTGTTTCTCGCAGTTTTTGCGCATCCTGCCCTTTGCTCTTCTGCACTTTGGGTGCCTGCGAGAGCACCTGACTGAGTAACTGGTTGGGATCGATTTTGCTGTCCATATTGAAACCCATATCTCCCTCGCCCGGATAGTCCGACACCCTCCGAGGAGGCTGTCCGAGAATACGAACCGTAGCGAGAAATCGGCTGTTCGAGGGCAGATTTTCGTAGGTTTGAGAGCGAATAGCACCGCTATTTGTCGAAAACTTACGGAAATATGAACCGATCAGACAGTTTCGCAGTAGGTTCTTGTATTCTCGGACAGCCTCCTAAAGGATGACCAAGTCGGCGTACAGAGCACCGGCCGCCTTGATCGCCTGGAAGATGGCAATCAGGTCGCGCGGCGTCGCACCGATGGCATTCAGAGCTGAAGCGACATCACCGATACTCACCCCTTGCTCCATGACCACCAGGTTGCCTTTTTCTTCCGCCACATCAATCAGGGTTTCCGGAGTGGTCACTGTTTCCCCTCTGCTTAAGGGGCCCGGCTGCGAAACGTTGGTCAGCTCGCTAATTATCAGGCTGAGGTTGCCATGAGAAACCGCGACGGTCGATATCCGCACCTTTTCGCCCATGACAATCGTCCCGGTTTTCTCGTTGACGACAATCCTTGCCAAAGTATCGGGGATCACATCCAAACGTTCCAGTTCAGCAACAAAATCGACCATCCGCTCACGGTAGCTGTCAGGGACTTGCACCTGCATCTGCCCGGCGTCCAGGGAACGTGCCAGAGGCGCACCGAAATGGCTGTTAACCGCCGCACTCATCCGTGAAACGGTCGTGAAGTCTGAATCTTTCAGCCGGTAGTTGAGTTCCGGACTTTGCCCGAAAACAAAAGGAACTTCGCGCTCAACCAGCGCCCCGTCAGGAATTCGCCCCGCAGTCGGGTGGTTTTTCTGTACCTTGGCTGCCTTACCACCAAAGGCCAACGAACCAACCACCAAAGCCCCTTGCGCGACCGCGTAAATCTTGCCATCAGCGGCCTTCAAGGGAGTCATAAGCAGGGTACCACCAGCCAGATTACTGGCATCACCGACCGAGGAAACCGAAACATCAATCATGCTGCCGGCGCGGGCGAAGGGGGGTAAAGAAGCCGTTACCACAACCGCGGCGACGTTGGCGACTTTAACCTTGTTGGGGTCAACGATGACCCCGAGCCGTTCCATCATGTTCACCAGCGACTGCGTGGTGAACTGGGTACTGGTACTGTCACCAGTGCCGTTGAGACCAACCACCAGGCCGTAACCGACCAGTTGGTTGGAACGAACCCCTTCCAGCTGGGCCAGCTCCTTAATCCTGGATGCTTGAGCCGTCGAGAGCAGCAGCACACCCCAGAGAATCAGCAGGGCAAAGATAATTTTATGCGAAAACTTTTTCATTTCGGAACTCCTGTATCAGCTCCATCAATCTGCGGCATTTCTGGCTGATCAAAAATGTTCGGATGCAAGGCGTCTCGATTCCCGAAGAATAAAGCGTACTTGAAATGTACGCTGTTGATGAGGGATGAGAGCAACGCTGCAGACGGGCGTTTTTCATCGGCCAGTTCCACTAAAACGGCCAGACCTGGTCGAGTGCTCTCACCAACCAGCCCTGCTGCTGCTTGTCGCTGATGACCCCTTTACCGACATAAGCGATACGAGCATTGAGGATATTTTTCGAATCAACGATATTCCGCGGCGAGACATCGGCCGGGCGGACAATCCCGCTGAGTTTAACAATCTGCATTTCGTTGTTCACCGTGACGGTTTTATTCCCCGCAATCCGCAGGTTACCATTCGGCAGAACCTCGATCACCTGGGTGGTCAAAGTAGCCACCAGGTTTTCCTTGCGTTCGGTCTTACCGCCACCGGAAAAATCGTTGGTGGTTTTGGCATTGATCAGTGCCGCCGGATTGATGGCACTGTTACCTATAGTCCCGATATATTTCTCCAACCCGAGCACATTGGTAATCCCCGCCGACATGCTGCTGGTACGATCGGTTTCCGTGGTTGCTTCCTTGCTGGCACTGGCCTTTTCGACGATCACCACGGTGATAATGTCACCCACGGTCCGCCCCTTTATATCGACAAACATCCCACCACGACTCTCGGTCCAGAGCGACCCGGCGGTCTGTGGCGGTGGCGGTTCCTGCATGACCGGAGCGACCGGTTCCACTTCGGTGAGATCAATGTTCCCCGCCGGTCCGGCACAACCGGCCAGCAAAACCAGAACTGCGATCAACCAGAGAATGTTTTTCATCATCTTAAAACTCCACTGTCACCAGACCCGGGGCAACCACTCGGCAAAGAACGTCTTTCCGTGAGCCGATATTCATCACCCGGATGGTTTCACCCTGCTGTCCATCCTGTTTTGCCTCACCGGCAGCGGACAACATCAAACCGGCACCCCGGGCCTGAATAACCACCCGGTCACCACGCTTGATCAATGGCGGGAACTCCACCTGTTTACGCGACAGCGGCTGACCAAGACGCAGAGAACGCTTGAGCCGCTTGCCGTAGACATCGTCAGCGGTAAAGAGCGGTTGCCTCAAGCGGGAGATGTCCTGCTGCTGAAAACTGATATCTTCCGGGCCGAGTTTATCGCCCCGCCGCAGGTTGTCAGCGGCAACAGCGATTTCAGCCAAAGCTTCCAGTTCAACACGGATCGACTGATTGTGAACAACCTGCCCGTCAACCCGGGTCAAAAGGGTGACCCGGCGGCTGCCGATCACCCCCGGTTTGGCCGGGATCACCTGGTGGTCGATGCGACCCCGGGGAACCGGGTAGGGTTCGGGCAGAGCAATCGATTTAAAACGCAGCTCGACATGCGGCAGCCGCGCTGACTCATCGGCCAGGTAGTCTTTGAGAATCTGCCTGACCTCCTGCGGACCGATCAGCTGTTCTGCGGCCCCCGACCGGGCTTGTGCCAGGGCCGGAAACAACGTTGCTAACAGCATGATTATCGTCAACAGAGTTCTCATCGAGCGAGCCTTTTTAACGAACCAACTGACTGGTTATAGAGAGCATTTCATCCGCTGTTTTAATCGCTTTGGAATTGACTTCGTAGGCACGTTGTCCGGCAATCATGTTGACCATCTCTTCCATAATATTGACGTTCGAGCCTTCCAGAAAACCCTGGGAAAGGGTGCCGAAACCTTCTTCACCTGGGGTTCCGGAGATCGGGTTGCCGGTGGTCGGGGTTTCAGCATAGAGATTCCGTCCCAGACTCTTCAATCCTGACGGATTACCGAAACGCACCAGTTCGATATTTCCTGCCAGAGTCGGGGTACTTTCACCATCCAGGAGAACCTCAACATTGCCACTGCTGCCGATGTTGATCGCAGTTGAATTTTCCGGGATGACGATTTCCGGGATGACCGGATAGCCGTCAGAGGTCACCAGGCGGCCGGTGCTGTCTTTTTTCATCGCCCCGGAACGGGTATAGGCGTCCGTCCCGTCAGGCAGAGTGACCTGGAAAAAACCGGAGCCTTCAATCGCCAGGTCCAGCTCATTTTCAGTCTGCTGGAAATCACCTGAAGTAAAGACTTTTTGCACTGCGGCAACCCGGGAACCGAGGCCGACCTGCACGCCGGTGGGAACTTCGTTGCCGTCAACTCCCGTGCCTGCCGCTCTGCTGGTCTGGTAGAGAATATCCTGAAAATCAGCCCGACTTTTCTTGAACCCGGAGCTGTTGACGTTGGCCAGATTGTTGGCGATAACATCCATGTTCACCTGCTGTGCCTGCATGCCGGTTGCTGCGGTCCATAGCGCTCTGATCATCTTTTATCTCCTTCTTCAGCTGCTGATTTGCAACGTTCTATTTACTGATTACTGGACCAGGCCGATCTCAGCGGCCTTGCTGCCCATATCACTGTAAATCCGCAATGCCTTCTGCGTCGCTTCAAACGCCCGCAAATTCACGTTCATGCGAACCATCGTCCGCATCATGTCGACATTGGAGGTTTCAAGGTTATTCTGTACCAGCTGCGGAGCCGGATGCGGTTCCGGTTGGCTCCCGTCAGAAGGGAGAAAAATGCCTTTGGGGGCACGTTGCAGAATCGCATTGTCATCAAACTGAAATACGGCGATCCGGGCGATCTGCTCGCCGTTGTACCAGATGTTACCGTCCGAGGCGATGTCGACATCGGGGCCCGGCAGAGTCATCGCTCCGCCGCCGGCACTCATCACCGGCTGATTATTGCCATCAATCAAAACCCCTTCAGGATCCAGTTTGAAGGTTCCTCTGCGGGTATATCCGAAGGTGCCGTCGGCCTGCTCTATCTGGAAAAATCCATCCCCGTTAATTCCCACATGCAAGGGCTCACCCGTAAATTCCAGCTGCCCCGGTGTAAAGTCGATGGTTTCACCCGACACGCGAACAAAATTGACCCCCTTGGAGGCCATCCCCGACTGAGCCTCGGCAAGTTCTGCATGGAAAGTCGGGACACCCTTTTTATAGGCATGGGTCCTCGTCGCCGCCAGATGCTCACTGATGTTATCCATCATCTGCATCCGTCCGATTAAGCCCGCGACTGCTCCGTACTTACCATCGCCCATCTTGCCGCTCCAATCTCTTACCGTTGTCTGCTTCTCGACCTGCCGGTAAAAATAGTTTAATCGGCTCGCTTGCCCGCAAACGACTGTTTCAGTTTCGCCAGTTGCAGCAGTTGCTCAACTTCGACCGGAGCCATCTGCAATGCCTCGGCAATCCCTTCGGCATCGAGGCCCTGTTCCGCCAAGGAACCGACATAGCGATATTTTTCTGCCGAATTCCGGCAGCTGGAAGACTGTGGCTGCTGCCGTTCAGCAGTATCGAGGCTGGTCGAAAAATTGCCTTTTACCGCTGGCGCAATGGCTGACCTGCTGTCCATGAGATTGCGCAGCTCATTCAGCTCCCGACGCAATTTACCTGTCACCTGCAACTGCCGGAAGCCGAGGAACAGGGCAAGCAGGGCCAGGCAACCGACGATCAATAGCAGAAGCTGCTCTGTGACCATCGCTCAATCTCCCGAGCGCAAGCTCTTGAGGCTGCGCTTCATCTTGACTTTCAGTTTACCGAGCGCCTGACTGTGCAACTGCGAGATACGCCCTTCGGTCAGTTCGAGAACTTCGGAAATTTCTTTTTGCGACAGTTCCTCGTAGTAGATCAGGGCAACCACCAGCCGTTCTTTTTCCGAAAGCTGTTCGAGATAAACGGCCAACTCTTTTGTCAGCTCACCTGCCTCCATCCGTTCCTGAACACTGACCTGCCGGGTATCCTCCAGATTGTCGATGAAAGTTTTCCCGTCATCGGTACTATCATCGAGATTTTCGTGCAGACTGACATAGCCAAGCTGGCTGACCTGCAATTTCAGCTCATGGAAAGCGTCCAGTTCCAGCTCCAGCTCCTCTGCCAGTTCAGCATCATCCGGCGCGCGGCCGAGCCGCTTGCCGAGAGACTCTGTCACCTTTGCCAGGCGAGATTGTTTTCCCCGCATGGTCCGGGAGAACCAGTCCATGCGCCGAACTTCGTCAAACACCGCGCCACGAATCCGCCGCTCGGCAAAAGTTTTGAACAGGACACCACGACGCGCGTCAAAGCGGCCGGCAGCATCGAGCAGTCCCATCAGGGCGGCGCTGCGAATATCATCACGGCTGACGAATGCCGGCACCTGCGTCATCATCCGATCGACCAGAAAATCGACCAGCGACAGATGCGCCTCAATCATCTTTTCCCGTTCCACCGGGCCCGGCGGTCCGTAGCCGTTCGAAGAGACCATCAACCCGCCTCCATACCAACGCCGAGAAACTGCTTCCAGAAAAATTGCAGAGTTCCCTGTGCCTGAGTGTTCATCGGGGCATCAATCAGATTTTCCGCCAAAGCAACAAAAGCCTTGGCCACCTTGTGGTCAGGATAGAGGTCGACCATCACCTGTTGCTGGCGAACCGACTCGTGCATCTTCTTGTCAAAAGGGATACAACCGAGATAATCGAGAAAAATATCGAGATAACGGCCGGACACCATGGTCAGCTTTTCAAAAACATCGAGCCCTTCATCAGCCTCACGAACCGAATTGACCGCCAGCAGGAAGCGCTTCTGGTGATACTGGGTGGAAAGCAGCTTCATCAGGGCGTAGGCGTCAGTAATGGCCGTGGGTTCCGGGGTGGTCACCACCAGGATGTCTTGGGCGGCGACGTTAAAATAGGTCACGTTGTCAGAAATTCCGGCCTCGGTATCGATCAGCACCACATCGAACTGCTCTTCCAGGGCATCGAGCGATTCGATCAGGCGCATTTTCAATTGGCCATCGAGCCGGGTATACTGCTGCACACCGGATCCGGCCGGGAGAATTTTCAAGCCGTACGGCCCTTCGGCCATCACTTCTTCCAGAGTCCGTTCCCCGTTAAAAAAGTGGTTGAGGTTATAAGGGGGGGACAAACCAAGAACCACGTCAATATTGGCCAGACCCAGATCGGCGTCGATGATCAGAACCTTTTTCCCCTGCTTGGCCAGAGTGACCGCAATATTGGAAACAACGGCCGTCTTGCCGACCCCGCCCTTGCCGCTCGTAATCGACAAAACGCGGGTTGTCGGCATGTTCAGCTCAGCGGACGTATCCTCGAGCCGGTCATGCATATTGCGCAGGGTTCCTGCTTGATCTGCTGATCCGCTCATCATACGGCGATCCTCCGTGATTCCGTCTCACCCCCCATGACCAGCCCTGCGACCATCGCCGGTTCAGCCGGCAACAGGTCTTCCGGGACCTGCTGGCCATTGGTCAGATAGGCCAGGGGCAGGTTGTTGCGCGTCGGCAGGTTGATCAGCGCACCAAAACGATCCGTTTCATCCAGTTTGGTAAAAATCAGGCGAGATATCGGCAATATGCTGAAAGCTTCAAGGCTCTTCTGCTGCAGCCGCTCAGCGGTTGGAGCCGCCAGAACCAGACAGTTTTCGACCTGAGATTCCCGGCCGAGAAATTCGTTCAGTTCGTCAATCCGCTCAGTATCGCGGGGACTGCGACCGGCGGTATCGATAAGGATCAGATCTTTGTCGCGATGACGGCGGAAAGCTTCCTGCAACTGTTCGGGAGACAGCACCACTTCCACCGGCAGCCCCATGATTTCGCCGTAAACTTTCAGCTGCTCAACAGCCGCAATCCGGTAAGTATCAATGGTCACCAGCGCCACCCGCGCACCGCTGTTGGTCATCGCCTCGGCGGCCAGCTTGGCTATGGTCGTGGTTTTACCGACCCCGGTTGAACCGATCAACGAAATCCGCCTCTGCGAGTCGCCCGGTTGCCAGAGCGGCCCACTGGTCTGCACCAGATTGGCGATGGTCCCGGCAAGAAATTCGTGACGGAGTTGCGGCTCCTGACGCTGCCGCTCATTCATTTGCTGATCGGCAAAGCGGGCGATGGTCGCAGCCGCTTCAGCATCGATACCCCGCTCGATCAGCAGGTCGATCAGATCATCAAGCTCATGCGGAACCGAGTCGGGCAGTTTTGAAACGGCCGCCTGTCGCCGGGGGGCCACCGGCTCGACAGTCGGAACCGGGTCAACAGAAGAGACGGGTGCTTCGACAACCGGAGCCGTGGCAACCGCTTGCGGCTGCGCAGTCTGGGTCAGCTGCTGTACCAGCCCTTTCAGTTGGTCGATCTCGGCTTGCAGCTGATTGAAATTTTGCCCTTCGAGCTGCGACCGCAGGACCCGGATCTCATCTTCAAGCGCATGGTTGGCCAGTTCGACCCGCACTGCTGCCGGAGCGGGCTTCGGCACACTGAGCGGCTCGTCTTCACGGATCTCCACCCGGTTACGATAGGCCGCAGGGATCGCCCTCGGTGCCGGTTTTTGCGCTGCCGACGGAACCACCTTGCCCGAGTTCGCCCTCATTGCCGGCGATTCGATTGCTGCTGTCACCTCGATGGTCTGTTTTCCGAGGACCCCGAGCCCTTTTTTGCGCAGGGTCCGGGTCGAAAGAATCAGCGCATCGGCACCGAGGGTGTCCTTGACCTGCTGCAGGGCACTCGCCATATCATCTGCTGCAAATTTTCTAACCAACATCGACAGTCACCGTTCCTACCGACCGCACCTTCAGGTGAGGTGCGATCTCATTGTGGGAGATGATAGCCAGACCGGGCAGGTAACGTTCGGTCAACCTTTTGACATGAAGTCGGATTGTCGGCGTACAGAGCAACACCGGATTTGCACCGGCCAGATTCTGCAGCACTTGCTTCAAGCTATTGATCAGTGCCTGCGCAAAACCGGGTTCAAGGGCCAGGTAAGACCCCTGTTCCGTGCTGTGCAGTGCTTCCTGAATCTGGGTTTCGACATCGCGATCAAAGGTCATCACTTCCAACACTTGCCCATCCTGGCTGTAGCTGTTACTGATCAAGCGAGCCAGTATCGCCCGAACATGTTCCGTTAATTGATCAGGATCTTGCACAACTGGTGCCCAATCCGCGAGAGTTTCTAAAATAGTTCTAAGATCTCTAATTGAAACCCCCTCACGCAGCAAATTCTGCAGGACCCGCATCACCACCCCGAGGCTGAGCAGGTTCGGGACCAGCTCCTCAACCAGCTTGGGATATTCGTTGGCAAGGTTATCGAGCAGGTTCTGGGTCTCCTGGCGCCCGAGAAGTTCGTGAGCGTGACTCTTGATCAACTCGCTCAAATGGGTTGCCACCACCGTGGTGTTGTCAACCACGGTATAACCCGAGATCTGTGCCCGCTCTTTTTTGTCCTCGGAAATCCAGGTTGCAGGCAAGTTAAAAGCCGGCTCAACGGTCTCGATTCCCTTGATGGTTTCGGTCGCCATGCCGGGATTCATCGCCAGGTAATGGCCGGGCATCAGTTCACCGCCGCCGATTTTCACCCCTTTAAGAACGATGGCGTACTCATTCGGTTTGAGTTGCAGATTATCCTTGATATGCACCGGTGGAACGATAAACCCCAGATCCAGAGCAAACTGGCGCCGGATCGACTTTATCCGCGGCAGCAGTTCACCATCCTGGGAAGCATCCACCAAGGGGATCAATCCATAGCCGACTTCCATCTCCAACAGGTCGACCATAAGCATCTGCTCATAGTTCTCTTCGGTCAGCTGTTTCGGCGCAGCTGTTTCGGCGGCCAGTTCATCCCGCAGGCTGCCCTGTTCATGCGACTTCTGTAACCGCCAGGCAATCCCACCGGTGATGAGCGCCAAAATAAAGAACGGCAGATTCGGCAGTCCGGGAATGACCGCGAATACCAGCAGAATTCCGGAGACCACCCCAATGGCCCGCGGATGGACGGAAAACTGACGCTTCATTTCCGTCCCGAAATCAGCATCTCCAGCCGTCCGGGTAACCATGATCCCGGCACCGGTCGAGATAATCAGGGCCGGGATCTGCCCGACCAAACCATCACCAACAGTCAATATGGTGTAGTTGGCCGCGGCTTCTGCCATCGGCATCCCCTTCTGCATCACCCCGATGACAAAACCGGCACCGATGTTGATCAGGGTGATGATGATTCCGGCGATGGCATCCCCCTTGACGAACTTGCTGGCACCATCCATAGCTCCGTAGAAATCTGATTCGGAAGCGATCTCTTTGCGTCGTGAGCGGGCCTCATCGTCACTGATCAACCCGGCATTCAGATCGGCATCAACGGCCATCTGCTTGCCCGGCATGGCATCCAGAGTGAAGCGGGCAGCAACTTCCGCCACCCGGCCGGCACCCTTGGTGATAACCATGAAATTAATGAGCACCAGAATGGTGAAAATGACGATCCCAACCACGTAGTTCCCGCCCACGACAAACTGACCAAAGGACTGGATGACACTTCCGGCTGCGGACGGACCTTCGTCACCGTGCAGCAGGATCAAGCGCGTCGAGGCGACATTAAGTGACAGGCGGAACAGGGTGGTGATCAACAGCACACTGGGAAAAATGGCAAAGTCGAGGGCTCGCGAGGTGTAAAGGGAAATGATCAGAATCAGCAAGCCGATCGTGATGTTCAGTGACAGAAAAATATCCAGCAGCATCGGCGGAACCGGCAGAATCATCAACATCAGGATCAGTACCAGCCCGCAAGCGACCAGCACATCACTGCGCAGCAACATTTCCCGCCAGCGATTCTCCATAATTCCTTCTAAAGTGACCATATAAACTCCTGGAGCCTGAATTCTGACGGCACCACTGTCAAGCTTTTGGCTTGCCCAGAACCCCATCAAAAACTCAAATTATCTTTTTATTTCAAAAGCTTAATTCCTCTTTAAGCCGTATACATAGGCCAGAATCTCGGCCACAGCCTTGAACATTTCTTCGGGAACCTGCTCTCCGACCTCTTGCTTGTACAAAGCCCGTGCCACCGGCTTGTTTTCAACAAGCGGCACGTGATTTTCGCGAGCAATTTCCCGAATCCGGAAAGCCAGATGGTCGGCACCCTTGGCAACAATGGTCGGTGCATCCATCGTCTCACGATCGTAAGCAATGGCAATGGAGAGATGAGTCGGGTTGGTGATAACAACGTCCGCTTTAGGCACTTCAGCCATCATCCGCTTACGCGCCAGCTGCTGCTGCACCGACCGCACCCGCGCCTTGAGCTGCGGATCTCCTTCGGTTTCCTTGAATTCTTCTTTGACCTCCTGCTTGGTCATCTTCATCTTCTGCTCCATTTCATATTTACTGAAGGCAAAATCGATGATCGCAAGAATAATCAAAATACCGCTGGTTTTTGCCATAACCAAGAATGCTGTCCGGCCCAGAAAAAGCAACGTTTGGTCGAGATCAAGACGAACCAGGGTCAGAGCCGTCGCGAATTCATTACTGACGGTTTTATAGGCGACAAAACCGATCAGCGACACCTTGGCCAACGATTTGATCAATTCAACAGCTGAACGCTTGGAGACAAATTTGGCCATCCCCTTGATCGGGTTGAACTTGTTGAGATCAGGCTGAAAGGGCTTGAGAGTAAAGAGCGGACCCACTTGAAGAAAGGAGGAAAAAAAACCGACCAGCATGGTCAATAAAAAAACCGGCCAGAGCATACCGGCAAGCACCACCACCAGCTCCCAGAAAAGGTTAACAACGGTCAGCGAAGTGACTTCAAAACGGCTCAACATCCGCAGAGTAGTTTTCATTATATTGAGCAGGTCAGACCAGAAATAACGGGCATAAAAAACCCAGAGCAGCAGGGAAAAGGTCATTAATGCAGCGGTCGTCACCTCTTTACTCTGTGCGACCTGACCTTTTTCACGAAAATCCTGGCGACGCTTTTCCGTCGCCTGTTCCGTTTTCTCCTGGTCTGAGCCTTCAGCCATACGCTTCTCCCGGCGATCTCAAAAGAGCTTTCAGCCCCTTCATGACAACCTCAAATCGACCCGGTCAAGAAGCCTCAGATGGCAGAATTTTGGCTTCTTTTGGGCAGAATAATTAGAGCAAACTGAAGAGTTGCAAAAAGCGGTCCGCAAGTGCAGAAAATTCTTTGCTGAGCATTGCCGCGAAAACGCCAAGGGTCATTCCCATGACGATAAAGGAGACACCGATATTAATCGGGAAGGAGAGCATAAAGGCATTTAGTTGTGGAAACACCCGGGACAGAATACCGAGGGTCAGGTTAGATAATATCAGCAGGGCGAGAATGGGAGCAACCAGTTGAATACTCAGGATTAATGAATGATTGGCAACCTCCATCACCATGGGGA
>WTCI01000178.1 GCA_013138655.1 Desulfuromonadaceae bacterium
GTTTCTTTCGGACAGGCCAGCGGATCGTGGATCAGTACCTCAATGCCGTAATCGTTGAGTTCTTTGACGATATCAACCACCTTGGTGTTGCGGATATCGGGGACATCCTCCTTGAAGGTCAAGCCAAAAACTAAAACTCTCGATCCCTTAATCACCTTGCCCGACTTGATCATCTGCTTGACGGTATTTTCGGCAATATATTTGCCCATGCCGTCATTGATCCGGCGACCGGCAAGTATCACCTGCGGCAGATAACCGATCTGCTCCGCCTTATGGGTCAGATAATAAGGATCGACACCAATACAGTGTCCTCCAACCAGACCGGGGGTAAATTTGAGGAAATTCCACTTGGTTCCAGCCGCCGCCAGAACGTCCTGAGTCGGGATGTCAAGTTTATTAAAGATCAGTGCCAGTTCGTTGATGAGGGCAATGTTCAGATCTCGCTGGGTGTTCTCAATAACTTTGGCGGCTTCAGCAACCTTGATACTGGAGGCCCGATGCACACCGGCCATCACTACCAACTCATAGACCTGAGCGACGGTCTCCAGGGTTTCTTCATCCTGACCGGAAACCACCTTGATGATCTTGTCAACGGTATGCACCTTATCTCCCGGATTGATCCGCTCAGGGGAATAACCCACCTTGAAATCACCACCACATTTGCCGCCTGATGCCTGTTCCAGTATCGGCACACAGATATCTTCGGTCACACCGGGATAAACGGTCGACTCGTAAACAATAATCGCACCTTTTTTCAGGTTTTGACCGATCGTTTGCGAGGCCATTTCCAGCGGAGTCAGGTCGGGATTGTTATTCTCATCGATTGGCGTCGGAACAGTGACAATAATAAAATCAGCTGTTTTCAGCCGGGCAGGATCTGTCGTGTAATTGATATGAGTATTGGCCAGGTCTTCAGAAGTCAGCTCACCGGTTGCATCATAGCCTGCTTCAAGCTGTTTCACTTTCTCTGCATGGATGTCAAAGCCGATAACATCAACCTTTTTGCCAAATGCGGCGGCCAACGGCAGCCCGACATAGCCAAGACCGACAACAGCGATCCGGGCATTTTTTTCTGTAATCTGTTCAATGGTAACCACGTTCGATTCTCCTTATATAAATCTATTTATTTTAGCCACTGAGACACAAAGAGCACCAAGAAGATCAAAAGCAGTAGGGTGGGCACTGCCCACCAATAACACATTCACGAAAATCCGATAACCCGGTGGGCATTGCCCACCCTACTGCTGGATCTATTGGTTTTAACCTTGGCGACTTCGTGGCTTTGTGCGAGATAAGATTTTGATTTTGTCCCGTCCCTGTCCGTGTGGGTCCGTAACTAAATCAGAATTAGCTGGAAGGCTAAAAAGGACCACTTTTAACGCGCGTTTCAAGCATCAGGGTTTCCTGATGAGCGGTGCGTTTTCCTTCGACCAGGATCATCTGCCGTAACCGGTCTATTTGTGATGAGATTTTTTTCAACTGTTCCTCAAAATGACCAAACTGACTTTGCTGCTGGTTAATCAGATATTCTAAAATACTCCCCTGACTGGACAGGCGTTCGAGGATCGCTTCCTTCTCAGAGCGGCTGGCATTCAGCTTGGCATAATTTTCCTCAATCTGCGTCAGTCGATCTTCGACAGGCGAAGGCATTCGCTCCCTGTGCCCGATAACTCGTTCCATCTCAACAGCTGACGCCGGCAACGGGGTATCTTCAAAAGACAGTTCATTCACAGCATCCTTCACCAGTTCGATATATATATGCCGGGTCTCCTCGACAAAAGCCGATAACAGCAAAAAGTCACAAATCAGATTAATCAGCCGGGGGATACCGCCGCTGAAGCGGAAAATCATATCAAAAACCCCCTCTGCGAACGACACACAATCCCGACTGCCGACGGTGCCGATACGATGGAAGATATATTCTTCGGTTTCTTCCCGATTCAAGGGGTTCAGATGACAGCTGATACTGATCCGTTGGCGCAATTGGCGCAAAGAAGGTTTCGCGATGATCTGCCTTAACTCCGGCTGTCCAACCAGAATGATCTGCACCAGTTTAAAAGTGTCGGCCTCAAGGTTTGACAACAAACGGATCTCTTCCAATGCTTCTGCCGAGAGGTTCTGTGCTTCATCAATAATGATGATCGGCTGTCGATTGGCACTGCATTCTTCCAGCAGAAAATCATTTAATTCTCGCAACAGCTGGATCTTGTCTTTCCCGGTGACGACGAGACCGAAATCCTCATTGATCATGGCGATCAGTTGTCGTGCATCAACCCGGGTATTAAAAATCATCGACAGGGTCATATCGGAACTGATTTTATTGATAATATCGCGAACCAGGGTGGTTTTTCCCGAACCGACTTCCCCGGTCAACAAAGTAAAACCGGCATGTTCCTGCACGCCGTATTGCAAGTAACTGAGGGCCTTGCGATGCCCTTTACTCAAATAGAGAAATTTGGGGTTAGGCAGTAGTTCAAAAGGTTTGGCACTGAGCCCGAAGAAGTCTGTATACATAAATCAGAACCGTAATGAGACGCTGAGCGTCACCGTATTGTTTGCATAATCATTATCGTTATCGTCTGAATCCTTCAGACGATAACGATAACCCAAGGACGTGAGAAAACGCCGGAACTCGTAATCAACGGAGGCACCGACGCTGTAACGATCAACTTCCTCAACCGTGACATCATCGTATTGAGCCTTCTCATATTCCGCATTAAAATTACTCGTAAGAGCCCGAGACAGCGGAACGGAAAGGCTGAATCGGCTGCCATAAGACTCGTCTTCTCGCAACTGACGAACATAGTCGGAAAACTTCCAGAACAATTCAACACTTGCCGTCAGTGATTCTTTCGCATAGGCAACAACAAAGCCGGCATCACGGGTTTTCGTCAACCCCTCAGTCGCCGTCACCGAGAAATCCTGCGTGTAAACCAGGGACAGCGTCAGTGGAGCGGTCAATCGATAGGAGAGATCAACCAGCCAGTTCGTTGTCTCGTCGTCCAGACCCGTATCAAACTCTACGGTGCTGTAGCCCCCTTCCAGGCTGATCCTGGTTCTGGGGCCCAGCTGCTGATTCAGACCCAACGTGTAACGCTGCTCATCATACTCTTCATCATCCTCCGATTGATGAACCGTATAGGAATAATTCGCTGATATCTCGGTATTTGTTGACAACTGCTTCACCAGGGATAAGCGCCCGGTATGGTCTTCAGAATCGTTGCCGAGGGGATCAACATAGTCGGTACGATCATAGCTATAGCCGAACACCAGGCTAAAACTTTCCCCGAGCTGTAAACGATACCGGGGCGTGACAGACAGCTGGTATACGGTTGACTTATTCACCAGTTCATTTTCATCGGTATTATTTTCTCGTTCATCCAGGGTTTCGCGACTGATGGTTCCACTGACTCCCACTGTAAAAGGATTACCTCTAAATAAGGTGGTTGTTACGTCTGCACGCTGAATTCCCTCAAAACTGGTTTGATTATCATCACTGTTATTCTTATAAAATTGATAGCGAAGCGAATAACCGATCGTCAGGTCAACCAAACTGCCGTCATAATTCAAACTGATCCCCGGTTCAACCGTTGTGATCCAGTCTTCTTCTTCATCCTTATCTGTCAGATAAAGGTTGTCGGTATACTCTTCCTGTAAAGTAATACTGGGATGGATTTTAATTTTTGCCAGAGAGTGAGTTGCAAAAAATCCAAGCAAAAGGCAGCTCAAAAATGCCGGCAGCAATATCCGCGACTTCATCTTTTCTCCTTATCCCCAAGACAGGATTTCAGAACGATCAATAATAATAGTAATCCTGTTTTTTCATAAAAGCGTGGGCATCATTGTAGACGACCCCTAAAAGATTATGTTCCTTGAAATCATCGAGGGTCTTCACCATATCTTCCCTGCGGGCCTTCCCTTCCCTGACGACGAAAAGGGTGGCATCCATGTTTGCGGCCAACACCCCGGCATCTGCAAAAGGCAACGCCGGGGGGGTGTCGAAAATGACATAACGATCCGCATAGCGCTCCCTCAATTCACGGATAATCTCTTTCATCCGATTTGAAGAGAGTATATCGACAGGATCATTCACAGCCTCTCCAGCCGGTAAAACCACGAGTTTTCCAATCCCGGTCTTAATCAGTGCTTTTTCGATCGGAAGATTATCACGCAAACAATGAACCAGACCAACCTCCGGCTTTATGCCGAGAAATTTATGGACAGAAGGTCTGCGTAAATCTGTGTCAACCAGCAAAACCGTATGATCGTGCTCTTTCGCCAGAGAAATCGCCAGGTTTAAAGCCGTCATTGATTTCCCTTCTTCGCTGACCGTACTGGTGACCATCAGTGTGTTGGAAAACTTTTCCCCCTTCGTCAGGGCGATAACGGTCGAGCGGAGTTTATTATATTCTTCGACAACCTCAGTCTTCTCATCACGAGCCGTTGCCAGCAGCAAATGGTCAACCTTGATCGGGGGCACATCCAGAAGTTTGCTGAACTGCTTTTCCGGCAATTGCAGCTCAGGGGTCGCCTTATTTTTTTGCGCAGCAGTGCGATTGATTTCCGCTGCAGACTCAACCGGAGATTTCCGTCGACTGGCTGTTTTATTTAAAGCATCTTGAATTCTACTCATAATTTATCTTTCAAAAAAAATACTGACATTAACTTGAATATCATCAGCTGCATCCGCACATAGTCCACCATGCTAGCAGCCTGTCGGACTTCACAAGAATCTACTGCGAAATCGTCTGGTCGGTTCATATTTCCGTATATTTTCGACAAATAGCGGTGCTATTCGCTCTCAAATCTACGAAAATCTGCCCTCGAACA
>WTCI01000017.1 GCA_013138655.1 Desulfuromonadaceae bacterium
GCATCAGTTCCGCCGGTAATGGCGCCGACCGAAAAGTTAAGCAAGGGAGCTTCGCTGCCAGTGAGTTCTTTGATCGCCTTAAAGGTCGCATCGACCGGCCCATCCCCCATCATCGCAGTTTTTTTCACCTCACCGTTCACTTCCATCTCAACCGTAGCCGTCGGCGCGGTAAAGGAGCCGGAGCTGACGCTCATCTGCAACAACTTGTAGGTTTCGGTGACCCGTAAAACCTCATCGGCAACGATGGCATCGAGATCCTCGTCGAAAATCTCTTTCTTCATGTCCGCCAGCGACTTAAAACGAACAAAGGCCTTTTGGATTTCCTCCTTGTTCAGATCATAGCCGAGCTCTTTGAGGCGATCGATAAAGGCGTGACGACCAGAGTGCTTGCCGAGGACCAGTTTGTTGGCATTAAGACCGACCGACTCCGGAGTCATGATCTCGTAAGTCTCCGCGTTCATCAACATGCCATGCTGATGGATGCCAGCCTCGTGAGCAAAGGCGTTGGCACCGACGATTGCTTTATTCTGCTGCACCTGAATACCGGTAATCGTTGTCAGTAATTTGCTCGACGGAATGATCTGCTCCGTCACCACGTTGGTGGTAAATGGGAGTATGTCATGCCGGGTACGCAGGGCCATGACAACTTCTTCAAGCGAGCAGTTGCCAGCCCGCTCACCGATGCCGTTGATGGTACATTCCACCTGCCGGGCTCCGGCCTGCACCGCAGCCAACGAGTTCGCCACTGAGAGACCAAGGTCGTTGTGACAGTGCACCGAGATGATCGCCTTATCGATGTTACTGACATGCTCCTTCAGGTAGCTGATGATGTTGAAATACTCCGAAGGTATAGTGTAGCCGACGGTGTCCGGAATATTGACCGTGGTGGCACCAGCCTCAATCACCGCCTCAATAATCTGGGCCAAAAACGGCAGCCGGGTCCGGGCGGCGTCCTCGGCCGAGAACTCGACGTTAGGTGTATAACCGACTGCCCGCTTGACCGCAGCGATAGCGGTTTCAAGCACCTGCTGTTCGCTCATCTTCAGCTTGTGCTGCATATGGATGTCGCTGGTCGCGATGAAGGTATGAATCCGGCCACGCTCACCGGCGTACTGCAATGCCTCCCAGGCGCGGTCAATGTCCATATTGTTGGCTCGCGAAAGTCCGGCGATCTGTGGGCCCTTAATCGTCTGGGCAATCTTCTTGACCGCTTCAAAATCGCCATCAGAGGCGATCGGGAAACCGGCTTCCATGACATCGACATTAAGCCGCTCCAACTGGTGGGCGATCCGTACCTTTTCCTCGATGTTCATGCTCGCGCCGGGAGATTGCTCACCATCACGCAAAGTGGTATCAAAAATAATGATCTGTTCTTTTTGACTCATAGCTATTACCTCGTCTGTTCTGAAGCCCGACGGTCAATACCGGGGCAGTTCTTGTTTGAGTTAATCTCGAATAATTCCGTTTTAAGTTGCAGGTCACTTAGGTCAGATTCCACACAGAACCACCCCCTTTCGTCATTCTTTCAGAAATATGAGGAGCAAAATAGAAAAAGCCCCCGCCCTGTAACAGGGGCGAGAGCTTTCAGCTTCGCGGTACCACCCTGGTTCGGTCTCGCTTAGAACGAAACCCTTAATTATCCCTTCACGCAGGCTCACGGCAGAAAATAACCGGTTCGGCTTCATCCCTGCAGCTCCAAGGCGAGTTCAGCGTGTTCCGTACCGGCTCACAGCAACCGCCGGCTCTCTGAAACGGAATTGAGCGCCTACTACTCCTCTTCAACGCTTTTCGTATGGCGCATGATTCAACCGGAAAAGACCGGTCAAGTCAAGTTCTTTTCTCCCCAGCTAATTTAGCACTGCGGTTCTTCTCTCTACACAACCACAATCCAGCCGAGAAAAACTAGGAATCACCCTCAATCTGTTCGTCACCGACACTTGCCCTGCGACGCGCAAGAAAATGAGAAACCGGACCGGAGATCATATAGACCATACCGATGATGAACAACATAATTTCCGGATTGGCGACGATGACAATTAACACAATAATCGCCAAAACGAGAATCTTGAACGGCCGACGTTTGAACAGGTCCGGGTCTTTCAAAGAAAGATATTTGATGTTGCTGACCAGCAGGTAGGCCAGCAGAAAAACCAGCATCACCACGGATATTTTTTTAATCGTCCCGGTTCCGCCCAACTCGTAGAACAACAGGACACAGGTTGCCACGATACAGGCGGCTGCCGGGATCGGCAGACCGACGAAACGTCGCGACTCCACGGTCGACACCTGCACATTGAAGCGTGCCAGACGCAGGGCTCCGCAGACAACATAGAGAAAGGCCGCCAACCAGCCAAGGTGACCGAAAGGTTTCAAAGCCCAAGTGTACATCAAGACTCCGGGAGCCACCCCGAAGGCAATGACATCGGCCAACGAATCAAGTTCGACGCCGAACTTACTGGTCGTTCCGGTCAACCGGGCGACCTTACCATCGAGACCATCCAGAATTGCCGACAACAGGATAAACCATGCTGCCCGTACAAAATTGCCGTCAGTTGAGGCAATGATGACATAAAACCCGGCAAACATACTCCCTGAGGTGATCAGGTTGGGCAGGAGATAAACCCCTTTACGGATATTCTCCCGTTTCTCACTGCGTAAATATTCGTCTGTCAAGGCAATGTCCCCAACACGGTTTCTCCAGCAACCGTCTTCTCACCGAGAGTGGCCGTAACATCGCTCCCTTGCGGAAAGTAGATATCGACCCGCGAACCGAAGCGGATCAATCCATAGCGTTTACCACGCTGCAGGAGATCACCAATCACCGGATAGGTGACAATCCGCCTGGCAACCAAGCCGGCAATCTGCACAAAGAGAATGCGTGAGCCCTTGTCAGTTTCGAGCAGGATCCCCGACTGTTCATTGCAGTCGGCAGCCTTATCGAGGGACGCATTCAGAAACGCCCCTTTCTGATAATACATCTCAAGGACTTTGCCATCACAAGGAGCCCGGTTGACATGCACATTGAAGACGTTCATGAAAATGCTGACCTTGGTCACCCGGTTTTGAAAATAACGCGGTTCTTCGACGTCACCGACAAAGACAATCTTGCCGTCAGCAGGCGCGACAACCAGATCATCACCATCGGGAACAACCCGTTCCGGGTTACGAAAAAAATAAATAGTGAACAGAGTCAGAATCAGCGGCGGCAAGGTCAGAAAGACCCCGCCAAGCAATGCAAAGAGCAGAGTCAAAAACGCAAACAGGGCAATAAAGGGATAACCTTCGCTGACCACGGGCTGATTTTGATTGCGCATATCGGTTGACCTTTAAAAAAAGCAGATGAGAGCGACTGCCCCCATCTGCACGTTTTTGAAAATTAATTTTTGGATTTATCGACCAGCTTATTCTTGCCGATCCAACTCATCATACCACGCAGCCGATCGCCAACCTCTTCGATCGGATGTTCCGCACCGATACGCCGCAGAGCATTCAGCACCGGCTTATTCGCTTTCGTCTCCAAGATCCATTCACGGGCAAATTCACCGTTCTGGATCTCGGACAAAATCTGGCGCATCTCGTCTTTGGTCTCTTCAGTGATGATCCGGGGACCGCGGGTGAAGTCACCGAACTCCGCAGTGTTGGAGATCGAGTAGCGCATGTTGGCAATTCCGCCCTCATAAAGCAGGTCAACGATCAGCTTCAATTCATGCAAACATTCAAAATAGGCCATCTCCGGGGCGTAGCCCGCCTCGACAAGCACCTCGAAACCAGCCTGAACCAGGGCCGTCGTACCACCACAGAGGACAGCCTGCTCTCCAAACAGATCGGTTTCCGTCTCCTCCTGGAAACTCGTTTCGATAATACCGGAGCGACCGCCACCCACGCCACAGGCATAAGCCATGGCAACATCCTTGGTATCACCAGACGGATCTTTCTCAACGGCGATCAGGCAAGGCACTCCACCACCCTGAAGATATTCGTTACGAACCGTGTGGCCGGGACCCTTTGGGGCGACCATAAAAACATTGATATTTTCAGCGGCGACAATCTGATTATAATGAATATTGAAGCCGTGCGCGAAGCCGAGATAGCTGCCCGGCTTGATATTCGGTGCAATCTGCTCGCGGTAGATATCAGCCTGCATTTCATCAGGGAGCAGAGTCATAATGATATCGGCAGCCTGTACGGCATCAGCGGTTATCATGACCGTATGACCGGCATTTTCTGCCTTGGTCCAGTTTTCGCCACCCTGAGGATACTCTGCAACGATAACTTCAAATCCGCTTTCCTTGAGGTTATTCGCGTGGGCATGCCCCTGGCTGCCATAACCAATGACTGCGATTTTCTTGCCCTTGACAACATCAAGGTTGGCATCTTTGTCGTAATAGATCTTCATATTTTTCTCCCTATAGGTTTGAGTCGATTAAAATGGCGGACACTTATAACATAACGGCCCGACCCGGCCAACTTATTTTGTCAGCTGGCAACACCTTTTGCTCCACGCCCCATAACCACCGGTCCGGAACGAACAATTTCTTTGATCCCCATTGGCCGCAGCAATTCTATCAAACCATCGATCTTTGCCGAGGCACCGGTGATTTCAATGGTGTAGGACTTGGGTGTAACATCAACCACCTTGGCGCGAAAAATATCAACAATTCGCAAAGCTTCTGCGCGCGATTCCGCTTCTGCGGCAACCTTGATCAAAGCCAGTTCCCGCTCAACATATTCTTCTCCGGTAAAATCGATCACCTTGATGGTCGAAATCAACTTATTCAACTGCTTGTTGATCTGCTCGAGAATCCGATCATCACCGCGAGTGACCAAGGTTATCCGCGAGAGATTCGGCTCCAGGCTCGGAGCAACCGACAAACTCTCAATATTGAAACCACGTCCGGAAAACAGTCCGGAGACCCTCGCAAGCACCCCGAATTCATTTTCCACCAACACAGAGATAGTATGTTTCATATTCCTCATTCCTCCTGGCCGACAACTGGCCCTATCTAAAATCTAACAGCACCCGGGTTTTCAGGATGCAAGAACCATTTCATGGATACCCTTGCCGGCCGGAACCATCGGCAACACATTCTCCTCACTGGAGATCTTGAACTCCATCAAGACCGGACCCGGAGTTTCCAGAGCTTGCTTGATGACTTTCTCAACATCGGCAACCTCAGTTGCCTGAAGCCCGGTCGCCCCATAGGCTTCGGCCAGCTTGACAAAGTCGATCGGCAACTCCATAACGGTTTGACTGTAACGCCTGTCGAAGAACATCTGTTGCCACTGGCGAACCATACCGAGGTAATTGTTATTGAGGATGACAATCTTTACCGGCAACTTATACTGCACCAGTGTCGCCAGTTCCTGTGAATTCATCTGGAAAGAACCGTCACCGGAGATATCGATGACTTGTCGGTCGGGAAAGGCGACCTGAGCGCCCAGAGCCGCTGGCAGGCCAAAGCCCATGGTTCCTAAACCGCCGGACGTCAGGAACGTCCTCGGTTGGCTGAACTGGAAGAACTGTGCTGTCCACATCTGGTGCTGCCCGACCTCGGTAGAAATAATCGCATTATCCTCGGTCAGTTCACGAACTTTTTCGATAACAAACTGCGGCTTGATGATCGTGTCGGAGCTTTCGTAGCCCATTGGATGGGCCTGTTTCCACTCATCAATAGTCTCCCGCCATTTTGCCGTGTTTTTAACCAGTTTTTGCAGCGATTCCGCCTGTTCCGAAAGTTTGTCACAAAGTTTGCCGAGAACATCCTTCAGATCACCGACGATCGGCAGATCAACAGCAACATTTTTCTTGATCGTTGTCGGATCGATATCGATATGGATTATCTTGGCTTTTTGCGCAAAACTGTCGATCCGCCCGGTGACTCGGTCGTCAAAACGAGCACCGATAGCGATCAGCAGATCGCAGTCGGTCACCGACATGTTCGCGTAGAAGGTTCCGTGCATACCGAGCATGCCGAGACACAAGGGATGACCTTGCGGGAATCCGGACATGGCCATCAGCGTCGTCGTGACCGGGGACTGAGTCATCTCAGCCAGCTTGATCAATTCAGCGTTGGACGACGACGAGTTGATGCCGCCACCGACATAAAGTACCGGCCGACGCGCCTGAAGAAGCATCTTTGCCGCCTTGTCAATCTGCCGGCTGTTGCCGCTGTAAGTCGGCTTGTAGCCACGCAGGCTGACCGTTTCCGGATACTTGAACTTACATTTCGCAACCTGTACGTCTTTCGGCAGGTCAATCAACACCGGGCCGGGTCGTCCAGTACGGGCAATATAGAATGCCTCCTTGATCGTTCTGGCCAGATCACGGACATCCTTGACCAAAAAGTTATGTTTGGTGCAGGGACGGGTAATCCCACACATATCCGCTTCCTGAAAAGCGTCATTACCAATCAGTGGCGTCGGCACCTGACCGGTAATAATAACCATCGGGATCGAGTCCATATAGGCGGTTGCAATCCCTGTCACGGTATTGGTCGCACCGGGGCCACTGGTCGCAATAATCACCCCGACTTTACCGGTACACCGGGCATAACCGTCGGCGGCATGAACCGCTCCCTGTTCATGCCGGGTTAAAATATGTTCGATTGACGAGTCATACAGGTCATCATAAATATTGATGACCGCGCCGCCGGGGTAACCAAAAACCGTATCAACCCCTTCTTTTTGCAGACTTTCCAATAAAATTTGCGATCCGGTCAGTTCCACCTGATCCTCCTCTGCACAGCCGATCAAAGCTGCGGTCTCTCTGAAATTAAAAAATAAATGCCGGCAACGGGAAAGCCCGACAATCCATCGCCAGCGGCAAAATATGGAATCTAACGTCCTGCAAATAATGGAATCAATTATAAATGTCAGGACTGACTGATTTTAGTCAACCTTGCAGACCGCCCCGGTTCCGGCATGAGTCACCACTTTTGCATAGCGGGCCAACCAACCGGTTTTGATTTTCGGCTCCGGCGCCTGCCAGTTTTTAAGCCGTTCGGCCAGGACGTCGTCCGGCAAATCGAGTTGCAAGGTTCGATTCGGGATATCAAGCACAATCGGATCGCCGTCTTCGATCAAGGCGATCGGTCCACCCTGAGCAGCTTCGGGAGAGATATGCCCGATACAGGGACCGCGGGTTCCTCCCGAGAAACGCCCGTCAGTGATCAAGGCCACACTATCGCCAAGCCCCAAGCCCATCAGGGTTGCGGTCGGGGCAAGCATTTCGCGCATTCCCGGACCACCTTTCGGGCCTTCATAACGAATCACCACCACATCACCTGCCACCACATGACCACCCATCAGGGCATCCATAGCCGCTTCTTCCGAATCGTAACAGCGCGCCTTGCCGGCAAATTTCATCATCTTTTCGGAAACGCCTGACTGCTTGACGACCGCACCTTCCGGGGCAAGATTGCCTTTGAGGATGGCGATACCACCTTCGGGGCGGATTGGAGCAGAAATCGGGTGAACAACCTCCTCATCGACACTGGCGACCGAATCGATGATCTGCTTGATACTCAACCCGAACAGGGTCGGGTTATCCTTGATCCGGTCTCGCAACTGGTAGAGTACCGCAGGCACACCGCCCGCCACATCCAAATCTTCCACAAAGTGAATACCACTCGGGTTCATCGAAGCCAATTGAGGAGTCGTGCGCCCCAGTTCGTCAAAAGCATCCAGGGACAGATCAACTCCCGCCTCATAAGCGATCGACAGCAGATGCAGGACAGTATTACTTGACCCCCCCAGAGCCAGATCGACGCGGATGGCGTTCTCGAAGGCTTCCCGGGTCAAAATTTGCCGCGGGGTAATATTATTGCGCACAAGCTCCACGATCTTTTCCCCGGAAGCAAAGGAAATGCGCCGTTTCAAAGAGGAAACACAGGAGGCCGTTCCGCAGCGCGGCAAACTCATCCCCATGGTTTCCGTGAGAATCGCCATGGTATTGGCCGTGAACAAGCCCTGGCAGGATCCAGCGGTTGGACAGGCATTATCCTCACACACCATCAGCTGCTTTTCGTCGATCACTCCCGCCTGGTACTGGGCCATAGCCTCAAAGGTGTCGGTGACAAAAGAGAAGCGCTTCCCTTCGCGACCGGCGCCGGTCAGCGACGGACCGGCGGTGACGACGATACAGGGGATATCAAGCCGTGCGGCCGCCATCAGCATCCCCGGGGTGATCTTGTCACAGTTGGTCAGCAGGACCAGTCCATCAAGTCGGTGAGCCTCGGCAATAGATTCAACCATGTCGGCAATCAACTCGCGGGTCGGCAGAGAATAGTGCATCCCCTTGTGGCCCATGGCGATACCGTCACAGACTCCTGGAATACCGAAAATGAAGGAATAACCACCACCGGAGTGCACCCCTTTTTCGATAAAACGTTCCAGATCACGCATCCCGGTATGCCCTGGAATCAAATCGGTAAAGGAAGAAGCAATCCCGATAAAAGGCTTTTCCATCTGCCCATCCGGCACACCAGTACATTTCAGCAAGGCCCGATGGGGGGTCCGTTCAAATCCTTTGGTGATCGCATCGCTACGCTTATTGATCATATTGATTTTCCTGTTCTCCAGTCAAACTGACGCTAAAAATTGGTCCGACAAAACTTCCGTATAACCGGGCTTAAACCAAGCATTTTAAATACAGCAAAGGGTTTAAGCATCTGCTTAAACCCTTTGCTGTATAAAACTCATCCCGTTGTGACTAAACGGGGTCAGGCATGTACAGTATGGATGATTCTTTCCATCGCGTCCTTGCCTGCCAGTTTCATTTTTTTCACCTTATTTTTTTCCAACTCTTCCTGGGGGGATAAAAAACCTTTCTTTTCGTACTCGGATAACTGTTTCTCAAAAAAGGTGTGTTCTTCGTAGAGCATGCGGAAACGGGGGTTGCAATCGAGAAGATTTTGTAACAGATTCTGATCAATGTCCATCGGTACCTCCGCGCCTGAGAGTCAGAGCCAAACAACCTGCCCTATAGATAACCAAACCGGCAAAAAAATGTCAACTGTCGAACAATGTTTGTACAGCTTTACCTAGGAGGCTGTCGGACTATCCATGAGCTGGCTGGACACCTTTATGCAACTCGGCATCCGAAGGGCGAATGTAGGTCGGCAACAATTCTGCCGCAGTCGTTACCGCTCCCTTTGCGTATGCCCGGCCCGCCAGCCAACCAGCCTGCGCGGCACGCGGCTGATGGCTTGACGACACCGGCAAATGGGCACGCTCCCCAAGAATCTGCGTAATCAAGTGCCGATAAAGCGGAACCCCATCTCCGACCAGGGCGACCTCCCCCTCCAGCCGATTCAACAATTCTTCCGGAGGCAAAACCTGGGCGTCAGCCGTCGGCACCGGCCCTGCAGCACTCCACTCAAAAAGCTGGCTGTAGACCTCCTTTTTACGCGCATCAAGAAAAGTACAGATCGGTAGTTGCACAAGCGGCAGGTTCATCGCCAACATCTGCAACGAGGAGATCCCGACAACCGGTTTGGCAAGAACCTCTGCCAGTCCTTTGATCGTCGCAATGCCGATCCTCAAACCAGTGAAGGATCCCGGACCGATGACCGCTGCCAACAGGTCAAGATCCGACAAAGTCCAGTCGGCTTCAGCCAATAACAGATCGATCTGCTTCAACAACGTATCACTGTGAGTCCGCTGTGCATTCAACAGAGATTCGGCAATCAAGGTTTCCCCTTGACGGAGAGCGACACTCCCAACCAGAGAAGAACTGTCAACTGTCAATATTTTGGGTTGTTCAACCAACGTCATCAACCCAAGAGTCTTACGATGTCATTGTAAAAGGCCAGCACCATGAGCAGCAGCAGCATTGCCATGCCGACCTGTTGGGCCACCTCACGTGCCCGCACCGACAATGGTCGGCGAATGACCAGTTCAATCAGGTAAAAAAGGATGTGGCCGCCGTCCAGAATCGGAATCGGCAGCAGATTGAGGATCCCCAGCTGAATCGATATGAACGCCAGCACTGACAGGATTGCCGACAAGTCGGTTTGAGCCGCCTGTCCGGCGATCTGCACAACAGTAATCGGGCCACCGATATTTTTCGCCGAGACACTGCCGCTAAACAACTTCTGGACAAAAATAATTGTCAGGTCGATCAGTTCCCAGGTACGCTCCGCACCTTCTCTGATCGCCCCAACCAGACCAAAACGTTTTGTTTCCGATACCTGCAAAGGGGCAATGCCAATCAGGTAATCCCCTTTGTCATTATACTGCTCCGGAACCAATTCAACGGTTAAGAGTTCACCCGCACGCTCAACAAGAACCCTCATCGGCTCCCCGCCGATCGACTGGATAATCAACTTGAGATCATACCAGGAGACAACCTGTTGCCCACCTATCTCAAGGATCAGGTCACCCTCCATGAGACCCGCGTTTTGAGCCGGCATGTTGTCAGCCAGGCCACCGATTTGCGCCTTTTGCAACGGCAACAGTCCAAGGGATTGCATCCCCCCTAAACTGTTATTTTCTGAGGGGATTTCCAATCGGAGCTGTTCCCCGTCACGCGCAACGATGAAAACCAGCGGGTCGCCCGCGGCATTGACAAACGACTTGTTGGTGTCGTTCCAACTATTAACGGGCTGCTGATTCACCGAAATAATACAATCATCGGCAACAAAACCACCGACAGCAGCATTAGATTCAGGGACAACATAACCGATACAGGGTTGTTGGTCGATATAGGCCGGCATCTGCACCCCGACCATAAATGTAATCGGCAGGATTATCAGCGGCAGCAACAGGTTCATGATCGGACCGGCAGAAACAATGGCCAGCCTCCGGGAGACCGGCTTGTCAGCAAAAGAACGCTGTTTTTCCTCGCTAGTCAGTTCCGCGTCTTCTCCCTGTTCTCCACTTCCTTCCCCCAGCATCTGGACATAACCGCCAAGAGGGATCGCGCAAATCAGGTATTCAGTTTCCCCCCACTGCCGGGAAACCAGTTTCGGGCCGAAACCGAGGGAGAATTTCAGAACCTTGACGCCGCAGAGCTTAGCAACCCAGAAATGTCCCAGTTCGTGGACAAAAACCAATATCCCGAGCATCAGGATACCGGCAATAAAGGTAGTCATTTCAGACCTCCATGCATCAGTTCTCTGGCCTCTTGACGACCCCACAAATCAGCGTGCAGCACCTTATCGATACTTTGCAGCTCTTCTCTCGTATGGCGGCTCATGACTTTTTCAATCAGCTGTGCAATACCGAGAAAATCGAGCTTGTTCTGCAAAAAAGCCTCAACGGCGACTTCATTGGCCGCATTCATAACAGCTGGTAAACTCCCGCCAACGGCGAGCGCTTCATAAGCCAAACGTAAACAGGGGAAGCGATCCGGATCGGGCTCGGAAAAGGTCAACTTCCCAGCCTGAGCAAGATCCAGCGGGGCCTGTTGCAATGGCAGCCGCTCCGGCCAGGAGAGAGCATAGGCAATCGGGGTTTTCATATCAGGAATCCCCAGTTGTGCCATAACAGCCCCGTCCCGATATTCGACCAGTGAATGGACAATGCTCTCGGGATGGATATGCACGGCGATCTGTTCAGCCGACACCTGAAACAGCCAGAAAGCTTCTATGATCTCAAGCCCCTTATTCATCATGGTCGCAGAATCGATGGAAATTTTTTGCCCCATATTCCAGTTCGGGTGGGCCAGTGCATCCACCGGAGTGACCGACTGAAGCTGTTTCAATGTGTGGTTCCGAAAAGGGCCACCGGAAGCCGTCAGGATAAGACGCCGGATATCTTCTCTACGCTGCCCGGCCAAAGACTGAAAAATAGCCGAATGCTCACTGTCAACAGGAATCATACGGATTCTCTGCCGTGAAACTTCTTCCATCACCAAGGCCCCGGCGGTCACCAGGGTCTCTTTATTGGCCAACGCAATATCTTTGCCTGCCTTGATGGCCGCCATGGTTGGGACCAAGCCTGCAGCACCGACGATTGCGGCCACTACCATGTCACTTTCTGCGTAGGTCGCGCAGCGTATCATCCCCTCGATACCGCTCAGGATCTCGACATCAGGATAATCGAGCAAACGACTCAGTTGTTCTGCTTTCTGCTCGGTTGCGACCGCAACAATGCGAGGATGAAAAGCCTCAACCTGTTTGCGCAACAATTCGACATTATTTCCTGCGGCCAGCGCGACAACCTGGTAGGAATCCGGGAAAGCCTCAACGATCTGCAAGGTGCTGACACCGATTGAACCGGTGCAACCTAAAATTGTCAGCTTTTTCATCTTTTCACTCAGCCGCCATAACCGTAACTGGCGAGATAATATACAATCGGAAAAGCAAACAACAGGCTATCAAGCCGGTCAAGCATACCACCATGTCCCGGAATCATCGTCCCGGAATCCTTGACGCCGCAGGCCCGCTTTAGCAAGGACTCGAACAAATCACCCAATTGTCCCGCAACTCCGAGCAACAAACCAATCAAAATACCATCAACAATACCAATTTGCGGCAAAAACGTTTTATTGGCAATGCAAACTGCCAGCACTGAACCCACCAAGCCAGCGATTCCCCCTTCGATACTTTTTTTCGGGCTGACCGCAGGGTAAAGCTTGTGTTTGCCGAAACGACTGCCGATAAAATAAGCGAATGTATCACACCCCATGATCACCAGCAGCGTCAGAAAAATCCATTCCCGGCCGTCCGGTAACTGCCGCAAAAGGGTCAGATGACCAAGCAACAACGGTAAGTAAATCAATCCCAGGCAAAGCCAGCCCAGGCGATGATGAACTTCCGAAATAATCGGCAGTCTGAACAAGAAAAGCAGTGCCAGTATCAGTATCGAGCCTGCATAAAGAGGAACGAGCAACGCCGTTTGCCCAAAATAGAGTAAGGGCACCACGGCGGCTCCGGCGAGGGCGGCGAACCACTGTTCATAGGTGTGCTCAGCAGCCAAGCCCATGCGGTTGAATTCGAGCAAGCCCAGCAACAAGACCAATGTCAGAAACAGGCAGAAGACAGAAGGGCCGGCAAAAGCAATTAAGAGGATCAACAGAGGCAAAGCAATGGCTGCTGTCAAGATGCGCTGTTTAATGGCCCATCTCCTTCTAATTAAGGATCAATATCTGAATCAAGCTGATCATCAGTCAACCCGAAACGACGCTTTCTTTGCTGATAATCAGCTAATGCTTTATGGAGCTCAGCAGCATCAAAATCAGGCCAAAAAACCTCACTGAAATAGAATTCCGCATAGGCCGTCTGCCAAAGCAGGAAGTTGCTGATCCTTCTCTCGCCACTGGTTCTAATTAACAGGTCAGGTTCAGGAATTTCAGCGGTATCCAGATAGGTCGAGAATTTTTCATTATCAATTTTTTGCAGATCGATTTCCCCACGGATAGCCTGTCCGGCCAGTTGTTTGGCGGCCCGCAGGATTTCATCCCGCCCACCGTAAGACAAAGCCAAGACCATTGTCAGGGTCTCACTGGTGGCGGTCTCGGCTTCGGCCGCAGCAATGGCAGCGCAAACAGACTCGCTCAAACGGGTTCGGTCACCGATAACCCGCAGACGGATACCTCCATCAAGCATTTTTTGCCGCTGCGAAGATAAAAACTGCAGCAACAGTTCCATCAGGGCGTCGACCTCCTTCTGAGGGCGCCCCCAATTTTCAGAACTGAATGCGAACAGGCTCAGATAACGGATACCGACCTTGACACACTCATCGACAGTCTGGACAACCGCTTGCACCCCCCGCTGATGCCCGGAGATTCGAGGCAATCCTCGCTTTCTCGCCCAGCGGCCATTGCCATCCATGATAATCGCCAGATGTTGCAATGGGGGTTTTCTCTCACTTTTTTGCTGATTTTCCATCTACCGACAACCCACCCTCTCAGAAAAACATAAGTTGCAAAATTAGCATGATTAATATCGGAACAGCAAGAAAGGAAAAACGGAAGGGAAAAACCGTTCGGTCAAGTATGCAGCAAAGAAATAGGGCGCCCCAAAAGCGCCCTATCAACCTTTAGCTATGAAGCCAATCAGTCGATAATTGCATCCACCGGACAACTGTCGACACAAGCACGGCACTCGGTACACTCATCGGCAATGATATAAGTCTCACCCGATTCGACAATCGCTCCCAGCGGGCAGGCATCAACGCAAGTACCGCAAGCGATACATTCATCAGTGATTTTCAAAGCCATCAGTATCTCCTTTACCTTAAATCTTAGATGTTTAAGACCGTCTGAAAAGGATCAAATCTCCATCACTTCAGCTTCCTTGGCTTGCACGACCACGTCAATGGTCGTAACAAACTCATCGGTGACCTGTTGGACATCTTTTTCACTCCGTTTCAGGTCATCCTCGGTAATTTCCTTTTCTTTTTCCAGCATCTTCAGGGTGTCGTTAGCATCACGGCGTGCGCTACGCACCGAAACCTTGGCATCCTCACTCATCCGTTTAATAATTTTTACCATTTCACGACGCCGTTCCTCGGTCAAAGCAGGAACCGGCAGCCGAATCAGCTGGCCGTCGGAAGAAGGAGTCACCCCCAGATCAGCCTTAAATAAAGCTTTCTCAATTTCCGGGATCAGGTTTTTTTCCCAAGGCTGAACCGTGAGCAGACGCGGTTCCGGTACCGAAAGTGTAGCGACCTGACTCAACGGGGTCGGAACCCCGTAATAATCAACCCGGACATCATCCAGCAACGATGTCGACGCGCGACCAGTCCGCACCTTGGACATCTCTTTTTTCAAGGCTTTAACGGCCTTATCCATTGCAGACCGGGCCTCACTCAGCACCTCATCAATCATCCTAGTCACCTCCCTTGACAATCGTTCCGATCTGTTCACCAAGCACAACCTTCTTGATATTACCCCGCTGGGTCAAATCGAAAATAATCATTGGCAAATTATTATCCATACAAAGAGAGGTTGCCGTGGCATCCATCACTTGCAGCCCCTTCTGCAATACCTCCAGATAGGTTAACACTGGTAACTTCACTGCACTACTATCTTTTTTCGGATCTGCAGTATACACACCATCCACCTTGGTCGCCTTAAGAATGACCTCGGCGTTAATCTCCATCGCCCGCAAACTAGCAGCCGTATCCGTCGTGAAATATGGATTACCAGTCCCGGCACTGAAGATGACCACCCGCCCCTTTTCCAGATGACGAACCGCTCGCCGTCGGATATAGGGTTCAGCAATCTGCTGCATCTCTATTGCCGATTGCACCCGCGTCACCACGCCCTGTTTTTCCAGAGCATCCTGCATCGCCAAGCTGTTCATGACCGTCGCCAACATACCCATGTAATCGGCACTCGCCCGATCCATACCCTTGGAGGATGCTGCCAGACCACGGAAGATATTTCCCCCGCCGATGACCAACGCAACCTGCACCCCGAGAGCAACCACCTCCTTGATCTCGACAGCAATACCGGTGATAACCTCAGGATCTATCCCGTAACCCTGCTTGCCTGCCAGGGCCTCACCGCTCAGTTTCAGAAGAACTCGATGATACTTAGATGCCACGTCAACTCCTGCAGGTTGAGATGATTGGTGTCCATCCGGAAACTCCGGATGGACAGGATAAGGTTTTCGTATGGGAAACGAGCAATTTTTCGTGAGATCAAGGAAATCAAGTGGTTACGCGGAGGCGTACATCGGTACACCGCACAAGTGAGCACGCTGATTGACGCCGAGATCGCGTAAAAGGGCCGCTTCCGGATGAAAACTAGTTACTCAGAGCAGCGACTTCGGCAGCGAAATCGTCCTCTTTCTTTTCGATCCCTTCACCAAGTTGGAAGCGGGCATAACTGTTCAGTTTGATTTCGCTGTCAAGCTCCTTGGCCAGAGTTTCGACGACCTTGCCGACTTTCTGATCGGGGTCAATGACGAAAGCCTGCTCAAGCAAACAGACTTCACCGAAATATTTGTTGATCTGACCAACGATAATTTTCTCAACGATATTTTCCGGCTTGCCACTGTCGATCGCCTTGACGCGCATGATCTCTTTTTCTTTAGCAACCACAGCAGAAGGAACATCGTCACGGTTCAAATACTGAGGTGCCGCTGCAGCAACGTGCATGGCAATTTGCTTGCCAAGTTCGCCAACACGCTCATCAGTTGACTCGGTCTGCAATTCAACCAGAACACCAATTTTACCCGCGCCGTGCACATAAGAGGA
>WTCI01000218.1 GCA_013138655.1 Desulfuromonadaceae bacterium
TCGTGATGGCCTATATTATCGGCCTCCGGGTGGTCGCCGAAGGAGTCGAAAAAAAAGCTGAGGTCGATTTTTTGCGCGACAAGAGGTGCGATGAAGTGCAGGGATTTTATTTCAGCCGTCCGTTGACCAGTATGCAACTGAAAGAAAAAATCGCCAAATCTCTTCCTTTCGGTCCGTTCTGCTTTTTCAACGCCTGAATCGCTGTTTTTTGACCAATTTTCCCTCATTTTGATCCAAAAAAAACGGCCGTTTCGAGAACGGCCGTAGACTCATCACAGGGTTATGTAAAAAATCAACGACAGAATTTCAACATATAGTCCTCGACCAACTCGGCAATACCTGCAACATCCAAGCGACTGTTATTGATCATAAGGTGATAGAGAAACGGAACATCAAGCGCACAGTCGGCAAACCGTTTAATGAAATCATCCCGTTGCTGCTGGTGCAGGGAAATAAACTTCTCGGCGTCAGCCTGATTCAGACCATGGCTGTTCATGATCTTCTGCACTCTGAATTCGTATGGGGCCACCAGCCGCAAATGAATGCAGTTGGAAAGTTCCTGCGAAACCAGAACAGCCCCGCGCCCGACCAGAATACAGTTCCCCCGTTTGGCAAAACCGATGATCACGTCACGCAGGTGCGAAAAAATCTTGGTCTCTTCGGCAAGATTCTTATCCAGAAACATGGAAAAGATCGCCTTTAAAGAAGATGGCGTGTCCTGTGATTTTTCAATCTGTTCAACTGTGTATCCGGACAGGTTAGCAACCTCATCCAATATTTCCTTGCCAATGACCGCCCAGGGATCCCCTGCCGTGCGGGCATTAAGTCGCTTGGCCAGTGCCTCTGCTACAGGATAAGCCTGACAGCCGAATTCACGGGAAATGGTGATGCAGGGGCCCGGCTTTTGCTGATCGGCCACCTGCTGAATTTTATGCCACGCGAAAAGTTTTGCTTCCTGTTGCGGACTCCAGAAATCTTTATTTGTCATATTGCTCCCTTTCTGCCCGGATCTGTGGATGTGGACGCAAAAAGCATCTTTGGTAATTGTAACAGATGGTGAATTTTTTTCAGGTCGGCCAATTGTCAAGAAACTGTCAAAAATCAGCTGCCCGTTTAATTCGATGTCACAGACAAGCTTTATCTGCTATGATTAGCGGCTATCGATGAGTTTTCCCGAATTTCCGCCGCTTTCGGCGTTGAGATCGGCAAAGCATAGACAGACAAGTTTGATACGGTCGCTCCCGGGGGATTTGGCCGTATCCTCAATCAAAAACCGGATGGCCCTTCAGCAGACCCCGCAGCTAGCGGTGAGGTCTACACTGTCGGAATCCGGCATGCCCGCCGTGACTGGCGGCCAGAAAGGTTTACAAAAAAATGAGTAAGAAGATGTTGATCAACGCCTCCCACCCGGAGGAAAATCGGGTGGCGATCGTTGTTGACGGGTTATTAAGCGAACTCGATATCGAGATCGCCGGGCAGGAACAGACCAAGGGAAACATTTATGAAGCGGTCGTGATTCGGGTCGAAACCGGGCTGCAAGCCGCTTTTGTTGATTACGGCGCCGAGAAGCTCGGCTTCCTGCAGATTAGCGAAATCCACCCCAATCTTTATCCCCCCAAAGATGAAAATAAAGGCCGACCGCGAATCAATGACATCCTGCATCGCGGCCAGGAAATCCTCATACAAATCGTCAAAGAGGAAAGAGGCAGCAAGGGGGCTGCTCTGACCACCCTGCTGTCGATCCCCGGACGTTACATGGTGCTGATGCCTGACAGCACGACCAAAGGCGTCTCACGCAAAATCAGTGCTGATGCCGACCGGAAAAAACTGAAAAAAACCATGGCCGAACTCGATCTTCCGGAACAGATGGGTTATATCGTCCGCACCGCAGGGATCGGCAAGGAAAAAGAGGAGCTCAAACGCGATTTCGATTACCTGGTGCGCCTGTTCGAGGGGATCGTCTCCCGCAAAGACCAGATCAAGGCTCCGGCACAGCTCTATCAGGAATCAAACCTGGCGATCCGCTCAATCCGTGACTACTTCAACACGGACATGGACGAAGTGCTGATCGATGATACAAAAATCTACCAGGATGCCAAAGACTTTTTTGCCCTGGTGATGCCGGAACATGTCAACCTGGTCAAACAGCATCGCGAACGCCGTCCGATCTTCTCACGCTACCAGATTGAAGAGCAGATTGACGCCTTGTCCAAGAATCAAATAGCGCTTCCATCCGGCGGATCGATCGTCATCGATCAAACCGAAGCGCTGGTCGCCATTGATGTCAACTCAGGAAAGATGTCGAGTGAAAGCGGCATTGAAGCGACTGCGGCCAAAACCAACCTTGAAGCGGCAGCAGAAATCGGTCGGCAGTTGCGACTCAGAGATCTTGGCGGCCTGATCGTGATCGACTTTATCGACATGCGGGACCGAAAACACATCCGTGAAGTTGAACAAGAATTGCGCAAAGCTCTCAAGGATGACAAAGCCAAGGTGTCTGTCGGCCGCATTAGCCAATTCGGCCTGATGGAAATGAGCCGTCAACGTCTCAAACCGACTTTGAGTGTCGGTGCCTACCTTGAATGTCCTCACTGCCGGGGCAAAGGGCGGATTAAAAGTGCCGAGGCACAGGCCATTGCTTTCCTGCGTCAGGCTCATGCAGCGGCCTCGAAAGGGCATATCGGCCATATTGAAGCCAGTGTTCCCCTGAATGTTGCCAACTATCTGCTGAACCAGAAACGCTCAGCCCTGAGTGAACTGGAGCAGCAACTGAATTTACAGGTGACGGTTATCGGGCACAGTGATTTTACTCCCGACCAGCTTGAACTGGAAACACACAAACGGGAGAAACCAACCGACAACAATCGGGAGATCCTCCCCGTTTCCCATGCCAACCAGATTGGGAGCGCCCTGGCCGCACAACAGGAAGCAGACAATCTGCAGACGGATGAACAGGAGAAAAAAGAGGAGGTCGGCTCCGATCAGGTCAAGGGAGAAGAGGGTCCGGAAAAGAAAACCCCGAAAAAACGCCGCAGACGGCGGCGGAAAACCCCAAGCACCAGCAGAGATAAGGCTGAAAATATTCAGGGCGACGCACAAGATAACGCCGAAGCGACCCCGACCTCTGCAGCAGAAACCGAAGAGCTGCCGACAATCACAGAAAAAACAGTCACAGTGACAGAACTTCCGACTGAAGAAACGCCGAAGCCACGCCGACCGCGCCGCAGTAAAAGCAAAAAACCGGTTGAAGATTCAGTGGCGTCAACGGATAGCGATACC
The DNA here is from genome assembly GCA_013138655.1 of Desulfuromonadaceae bacterium. GTDB lineage: Bacteria > Desulfobacterota > Desulfuromonadia > Desulfuromonadales > Geopsychrobacteraceae > Malonomonas. Next base: position 3,280 of record WTCI01000218.1, read on the forward strand.
CCTGAAGACACCCGGGCCGAAATGGCGGAGACAGAGCAGCCAGCAGCAATCGAAGAGAAACCGAAACGGCGAACCCGACGGACAACGAAGAAAACCGCGGAAGATACTCCGGCTGCAGAACCGGCAACGGAAACACCGACAGCCGAGGAAAAACCGAAACGTCGCCCCCGGCGGACAACGAAGAAAACCGCGGAAGATATTCCGGCTGCAGAACCGGCAGCGGAAACACCGACAACCGAGGAAAAACCGAAACGTCGCCCCCGGCGGACAACGAAAAAAACCGAACCCACACCTGATCCACAGTGAGAGCAGGACAGTTCCCAATAAAAAACCGGCCCGGTCGGATCACCATGATTCGACCGGGCTGACTTGGTCAGGGGTTTACCCTTGCAATTCCTGACTGATTGCCTCTAACTCACCCAGTGTTTGCTTCAGCCGGATCTCTCGGCCCGCAGTCTCCCGCGAATGGGATTCACTCCGTTCCAGCGCCACCTCCATGGCAGTTCGCGTCGCCTCAATGGTTTTTTCCAGCTGTTCCTGCAACTTGGAACCGAACTGTCGAAAACTTTCATCGAGGCTTCGCCGTACCGTCCAGTTGATCTGCTCAACATTCTGATTTATCAGCTTACGACACTCTTCACGCAACCGTTCGACAGTTTTGCGTCGACGATATTTCTGGGTAAAAATTTTCCGTGAAAGCCGTTGGCCCAGAGGATCCATATCTGAAACAAAAAGATCACTACTCCAGGAGGGAGCAGTAAAGCTGGTGTAGGATGAGTCGGCGGCGGGAGCATGATAGGGAATCTCAAACAATTCTGCGGCAGTTTTCCGCACCTGCTCAATCAAAGCGTTGCTCCGTTTTTGATTGAGAATCAACAGATCGGTTGCCACATGACGAACGACATCTGAAAGAGTCCGCATCGCCGGAGTGAAAAACGGGGCAATCTCCTCAGCCAGAATCCGGCGCACCAGGCGTTCCATCTCTTCCGGATCCCGAATTGAGCTCAGGGAATTTTCGACCTGCACGGTTATCTGCTCTTTTGCCCTGTTTCGAAGCTTTTCAATTTCTTCACTCAACCGGGCAATCGCCCGCTTTAAATCTCCGGCCAGCACATCTTGAACCGCCTGCCTCTCCCGTTCCACTACCGGCAACGACTGACGGAACTGTGCTATACGCTCTTCCAGCTGAGCTATCGGCAGTTTCAGCGCACTCAAGGATAGCTGCAACTGCATGATCGCCTCATTTACCAGATCGCCACAACGCCGCCGCAAAGCCAAATGCAAGGTCTGCTGTTTTTCGCGAGCAAAAAAATCAACCAGATTTTCTTCCACTTGAAGCATGCCGCTGTCCCGCCAACCGGAAGCATCCCCGGCCAGCCTCGCCTTCAATCCGGTTCGTGCTGAAATCGGCAACACCTGCGGGACTCCTTCGCACAACGGAGCCAATTGCTTGGCCAGAAACTTCAGTGAAGCCAGTTGGTCATCGTCACTTAAAAAATCAACCTTGTTAAGCAGAAAGAAGGTCCGCGGCAATCGCTGTTTGATCTGTTCCAGGTAACGCAGCTCCATCTCGGTGATGGGTGGGTCGGGGGAAACCAGAAACAGCGCCGCATCGCATTGCGGAAGAATCTGGTGAGCTACCTCAGTGTTGTGCTTCAGGGTTGAGCCGATCCCCGGAGTATCAATTAATACCACGTTCTGCTTCAACAACTCAGCAGGATGGCCGATTTCTACCCGTTCAACTTGACGTTGATTATGTGGATTCCCCGATTCAGTGACATAATCACGTAAAAATTCACCGAGGGATCGCCCTTCCGTAGCAGTGAAAGAAATCGGTTCCAAACCGGAAAAGAAATGTACCTGCCCGGTGATCTGGTTGTCATGATGGATAAAAGTCGGAATCGCCGTCACCGGCAGAATATCGGTCGGCAACAGATCATCGCCAAGCAGTGCATTCAGTAAAGTACTTTTACCCCGCTTGAACTGACCCAGCACAGCCAGGTGAAAACGTCCTTCCGCCAGACGCTGCTGCAAATAGCTTAG
>WTCI01000351.1 GCA_013138655.1 Desulfuromonadaceae bacterium
GGCCACCAGCCATCTTGATCTCGACCATCGGCTGGAGATTGCCGAACTCCTGGTTCGCCTCAACCGGGAACAGGGGATCACGGTGGTCCAGGTTTCACATGATCTGGATCTGGCCGCCGAAACCTCCCACCGCATCCTCCTCCTTGCCGCAGACGGAACCCCGACGGCACTCGGTTCCCCGACCGAGGTGTTCACCCCGGCCAACCTGCGCCAGGTATTCCGGGTGGAGGTGAAGGTGGAAAGCAACCCCTACACCGGTGCCCCGCGTGCCTACCCGGTTCGACGTGGTAAAACCTGGCAGCAGAAACCACCACGGATTCATCTGTTTTGCGGCGGTGGCAGCGGCGGTGAACTGTTGCGACGGCTCCACCTTGCCGGGGGCGAGATTACCGTGGGCCCCCTCAATCGGGGGGATTCCGATCAGGTTCTGGCCTCTGTTCTCGAACTTGAGACCGCCCTGGAAGAACCTTTCTGCCCCATCTCCGCAGCGACCCTTCAGACCGCCCGGGGCCTCTGCCGGCAGGCCGAGGTCTTAGTCGTTGCCCCGACCGTCTGGGGGCCCGGCAACCTGGCCAGCCTTGAGCTTGTCCGGGAGGCCCTGAGCCGGAGGATTCCCGTTCTTCTGGTTGACCCCAGTGCCGAACGGGATTACACCGGCGGCAGAGCGTGGGAAATGCTTCAGGCGATCCATGCTGCGGGTGGACGGGTTGTTCCAGACACAGAAGCGGTTCTCGATCTCCTCAAAGACAAGCTTTGGGAGAGCAACGACCGATGAGGAGAAACCCCTTGGTTTATTGGGGTGTTGTTTCCCTCGGACTGCACCTGCTGGTTATTGCTGCCTTACTGGTTTCGGGAACAATGGGGCACCGTAAACCGACTGTTTTTAAGGTCAGTTACCTTGAGTTATCTCAACAATGGGGTCCTGAGAAACAGCAGGGAAACGCCGCTTTGACCGTCGTCAAGCGATCTTCACTCAAACCGAAAAAGTCGGCCCGAAAGACCAGGCCGGTGCCACAGAAAAAAACCGAAGCGAAGCGTTCTTTGAGCTCGAAAGTACTGGTTGTTTCGCCTCAGAAATTGCCTGAACCCCCGAAGAACATCAGGCAAAAGCCTCCGTCCGCCCCGGCCACGACGAAACCGTCGCCGGAAGCAAAGCACGCCCCTGTAACGTTGGAAGTCCCAGACAACAACACCGACGAGACCCCAGTCGTGTTGGTAACGTCCCCCGGCCAGGAGAGGCAGGCTTACCGACCTTTCCCGGAGGACAAAAGCCGTGGGGATGCCGGCTTGCCGTCCATGTCTATAACGGAAGAATCTGTTGCCAGTCCGGCCGGTTCCTCCATTGACACTGCTTTGCTTGGGGCGACGCCGATCTTCTCCGAAAATTCCCCGCCCACTTATCCCCGTATCGCACGACGGCGAGGCTGGGAAGGGGAGGTTTGGTTGCGGGTTCGGGTGGCGGAGAGCGGGCAGGTTCTGAAGGTGCGGATCGAACGCTCCTCCGGCCACAGCATCCTCGATCGGGCCGCCCTCGAAGCGGTCCGTCATTGGCGTTTTCGCCCGGGCCGTCTTGGCACCAAACCGGTCGCGGTTGATGTCAGGGTGCCGGTTTGCTTTGAACTCAGGGACCCCTAAGGGGCAAAGGGGGCCCAGAGCTGACGGTGACTGTGTCGCTTTGATTGTCTGGAGGCGGACGAAGGCATCGCGCAGGTCATGCGCAAGGTGGATTTGGGATCGCCTGACAATGATTGACGAACGGGGGCAGATTGTGCTATGTTCGGTACTTCGCAAAAAGGAGTCTTATAGATGTTTAAAATCGGAGATATGGCGGTTTATCCAACTCAAGGTGTCGGTGTTATTGAAGATATCGAATTACGTGAATTTTCCGGGCATAGCCAGAAGTTTTATATTCTGCGGATTGTTGACAGCGATATGAAAATCATGGTGCCGGTGACAAAGGTGGCCAACGTCGGACTGCGTCGACTGATTGATCAGAAACGTATCACCAATGTTTTTGATGCCCTGTCCGAACCGAACGACAACAGCAAGATTGCTTCCTGGAGTCGTCGGCAGCGAGAGTACAATGACAAACTGAAAACCGGTGATCTTCTGGATGTCGCGGACGTGCTGCGTGATCTTTACCAGATCCGCACGGGAAAAGAACTTTCCTACGGGGAGAAAAAGGTTCTTGAGCAGGCTCGCAAGCTGTTGGTGACAGAGGTGGCACTGGCTCAGGGTGAAAAAGAGGCCAAGGTTGTCATGAGACTGGAGAATATCTTTCACTAAAATGATCAGACATGGCAGAATACTGGACCGGGTGCAGCGCGCCCGGTCTTTTCTGTTTTTGGGGCCCTTTCCCCTCTCTTGCTACGGCTTTAAGGCGCATCAATGAAAGCTACTGTTCTGGTCCCTGCTGCGGGGATGGGTCGCCGCATGGGGACTTCGATCAATAAGCAGTATCTCGACTTGGCCGGTAAGCCGATTCTGGCCCACACGTTGGCTCTATTTGATGCGCATCCGCAAATTGAGTATATTTACCCGATTTTGCCTCCGGATGAAATTTCCTATTGTCAGCAAGCGATTATCGCACCTTATGGCTTTAGCAAGGTGCGCAGAATTGTTGCCGGAGGGGCCGAGCGGCAGGATTCGGTGCGTAACGGTTTGCTGGCTCTGAGCGAGGACGATCTGGACCAGCCGGAGCGGATTGTGCTGATTCATGACGGCGTGCGGCCGCTCTTCAATCCGCAACTGCTCGCTGAACTGATCACAATCATTGTCGAGCAGGGGGCCTGTGTGGTTGGCGTGCCGGTCAAGGATACGATCAAAGAGGTGGTCAACGGGCAGATCAGCGGGACACCTGATCGAAAGCGCCTCTGGCGGGCACAGACACCACAGGGTTTCAGCTATCAACTGATCGCCGAAGCCTTCCGTAGCGCTGATGAGGCCGGTTTTCTCGGAACCGACGATGCCTCTTTGCTTGAGAGGCTTGGTGTGCCGGTGCCGATGCTCAAAGGGGATTATCGAAATATCAAGGTGACGACGCCGGAAGACCTGGTGATCGCCACCGCACTTTTTGACCGGCAAGGGGAGGGCTCGGCATGATGCGCATCGGTCACGGCTATGATGTTCACCGGCTGGTTGCTGGACGCGACCTGAGGATCGGTGGCGTCAAAATCGATTATGAACTGGGATTGCTCGGCCATTCCGATGCCGATGTGTTGCTGCACGCCATCTGCGATGCCATCCTTGGTGCTCTGGGGATGGGCGACATCGGCAAACATTTCCCGGATACGACGGATGAATATGCCGGTATTGATAGCCGTAAACTGCTGCGCGAGGTGATTGACAAGGCGCAGAGTGCCGGATACCGGATCGGCAACCTGGATGCAACCATCATCTGTCAGAAGCCGAAACTGGCATCCTATATCCCGCAGATGGTCAAACGGATTGCCGCGGATTGCCAGGTCGTCAGCGGGCGGATCAACGTCAAAGCGACCACGACCGAGATGCTCGGTTTTGCCGGCCGCAGTGAGGGAATTGCTGCCCACGCCGTGGTTTTATTACAGCGGGATCAGAAGCGTCAGGCAGCGAACGCTGCTGTTATTGCATAAAGCGAGAAAAGGAAAACCCCATGAGCACAGCGGAAACTCCCAGCAGTTCCAATTTTATCCGCACTATCATTACCGACGACCTGGAGAGCGGCAAGCGTGACCGAGTGATCACCCGTTTTCCGCCGGAACCGAACGGTTATCTGCATATCGGCCACGCCAAAAGTATCTGTTTGAACTTCGGGCTAGCGGCTGAATACAAGGGGCGTTGCAACCTGCGCTTTGACGATACCAATCCGACCAAGGAAGAGGATGAATATGTCGAGGCGATCAAGGAGGATGTTGCCTGGCTCGGTTTTGATTGGGGGGAGCATCTCTATTTCGCCTCCGATTATTTTGCTCAGCTCTATCTCTGGGCGGTGCAATTGATCAAAGCGGGCAAGGCCTATGTCGAGAGTCAGACAGCTGAGCAGGTGCGGGAAAATCGTGGGACTTTGACCCATCCCGGTGTTGACAGCCCCTATCGTGATCGTAGCGTTGAAGAGAACCTCGAACTGTTCGAGCAGATGAAAAATGGCGATTTTCCCGACGGAACTCACATCTTGCGGGCGAAAATCGACATGTCCTCTCCGAATATGAACTTGCGTGATCCGGCCCTCTACCGGATTCTCCACGCCCATCATCACTGCACCGGCGACACCTGGTGCATCTACCCGATGTACGATTTTGCCCATGGTCAGGAGGATTCCATTGAGGGGGTCACCCATTCCATTTGTACTCTGGAATTTGAGGATCACCGACCGCTTTACGAATGGTTTCTCAAAGAACTGGAGATCTTCGCCCCGCAACAGATCGAATTTGCCCGGCTGAACCTGAGCTACACGGTGATGAGCAAGCGCAAGCTGCTGCAACTGGTCAACGAAAAACATGTCAACGACTGGGACGATCCGCGCATGCCGACGGTCTCCGGGATGCGGCGGCGGGGTTATCCGGCGGCGGCGATACGCACCTTCTGCGAGCGGATCGGTGTCGGCCGTGCGGCCAGCTGGATCGATCTGTCGGTGCTGGAAGACTGTGTCCGCGAACAGCTCAACGAAAGCGCCTTCCGCCGTCAGGCGGTACTCAATCCGCTCAAAGTGACGATCACCAATGTTCCGGCAGATCGGGTCGAAGAGTTGGTTGCTCCCAATCACCCGCAGCAACCGGAGCTGGGGAACCGCACCCTGCCGTTCAGTAACGAACTGTATATTGAGCGGGATGATTTCATGGAAGATCCGCCGAAGAAGTTTTTTCGTCTCGGTCCCGGTCGTGAGGTCCGTTTGCGTAACGCCTACATCATCAAGTGCGATGAGGTGCTCAAGGATGACAACGGCGAGGTGATTGAGCTGCGCTGCTCGGCCGACCTTGATACCCTGGGCAAAAATCCGGCCGACGGGCACAAGGTCAAGGGGATCATCCACTGGGTTTCGGCCCGCCATGCACAAAAAGTCGCAGTCCGGGTTTATGATCGGTTGTTCAACCGGGAGAACCCCGACAAGGCGGAAAACTACCTGCAGGCTCTTAACCCCGAGTCGTTGCAGGAGACCGAGGCGTTGGTCGAGCCGAGTCTGCTGCAGGCAAAGCCCGGCGAAACCTTCCAGTTTGAGCGGGTCGGCTATTTCACCGCTGACAGCAAGGACTCGCAAGCAGGCAAGCCGGTCTTTAATCGCACTGTGACCCTGCGCGATACCTGGGCAAAACTGAAATAAGAAAGAATCTTCCCCGCCCCTGGAGGGAGGGGATTGAGGGGAGGGGGATCTTTTCAGCGATCACCCCCACCCTGGCCCTCCCCCTTCAAGGGAGAGGGGAAAAGCTACCAATCGAAGGATGGAGAGCATCTATGAGTTTGCGCGTTTACAATACGATGAGCGGAAAAAAGGAAGAGTTCCAGCCGCTGGTTCCCGGCAAGGTCGGTATGTACGTCTGCGGTGTCACGGTTTATGACTACTGCCATATCGGCCATGCCCGCGCCAACATCGTCTTTGATATCATCTTCCGTTATCTGCAGTTTGCCGGATATGAGACCACTTATGTGCGTAACTACACCGATGTCGACGACAAGATTATCAACCGCGCCAACGAGCGGGGGATTGACAGCAAGGAGCTGGCCGAAGAGTTCATCCGCGCTTTCGATGAGGATATGGCTGCTTTGGGGCTGGTTAAGCCGACCCATGAGCCGCGTGCAACCGAGTATATCGAGCAGATTATTGCGATCAGCCAAAAATTGATCGATAAGGGGATGGCCTATGAATCAGCCGGCGATGTCTACTACCGGGTCGACAAATTCGACGGCTATCTGAAGCTCAGTAAGCGCAACCTGGAGGAGATGCAGGCCGGGGCGCGGATCACGCCGGGCGAACAGAAAGAAAATCCGATGGATTTCGCTCTCTGGAAGGCCGCCAAGCCGGGCGAGCCGAACTGGAAATCCCCCTGGGGAGCGGGCCGGCCGGGCTGGCATATCGAATGTTCGGCGATGAGTTCCTCACTGCTCGGTGACAGTTTCGACATCCACGGGGGTGGCCGTGACCTGATCTTTCCTCACCACGAAAACGAGATTGCCCAGAGTGAAGGAGCCAGCGGCAAACCGTTCGTCAAGTACTGGCTGCACAACGGCTTTGTCAATGTCAACCAGGAGAAGATGAGCAAGTCGCTCGGAAACTTCTTTACCATCCGTGACATTTTAAAAACCTACGACCCTGAAGTGGTGCGCTTCTTCATCCTGACTTCACATTACCGCTCCCCGATCGATTTTTCGGACCAGAATCTGATTGAGGCACAGGCGGGGTTAAGCCGTTTCTACGAGGCGCTGTTAGCGGCGGATCAAGCTGTCGAAGGAGTTGCCGAAGCAGATGCTTCCAGTGAGGAAGGGGCGAAACTGGAAGAAAAGTTCCGCGAGGCGATGGATGATGATTTCAATACCGCCCTGGCGATTGCCCATCTCTTTGAAGGGGTCCGCACCATGAACCGGCTGGTGGCCACCAAGAAGTTCCGCAAGAAAGCCGATCTGGTGGCTCAGGTCCGTGATCTGCGTGTAACAATCCTGAAACTTGGTGAAGTGCTCGGCATTTATCATTCCGATCCGGCAAGCTGGCTGGAAAAGGTCAAGCTGGCCGGACTGGCCAGGCTCGATATCAGCCGGGAAGAGATCGAAGAACTGATCGCACAGCGCAAACAGGCGCGGGCTGAAAAAGACTTTACCCGCTCCGATGAAATCCGTGATCTTCTGGCCGCACGCGGCATCGAGCTCCTCGATTCTCCGGCGGGGACAACCTGGAAACTGAAGTGATTTTATCAGTTTCCCCTTTGCTCTTCATTGTCGCGCTTCAGATTCGACAATAAATGCCGTGCGCCGGGTTTTTCACCCGGCCCGTTCGCTTCAAGCGGGCCAGGATACCATACAGCTTCCTGGCCGGAAAACCTGTGGCCTGCTGCAGGTCTTTGATACTGAGTCCGTCCTTGCTGCTGGCGATGCAATGGTCAACCAGAGCAGTCGCCGTGGGATGGCCCGGCAAGCCGTCTTGCGCAGCCGGTT
>WTCI01000197.1 GCA_013138655.1 Desulfuromonadaceae bacterium
AGATTCAAAGTGAGGAATTCCAGCGCCTGGGTATTTTCGGGAACTGGGAAGACCCCTACCTGACCATGGCGACCCACTACGAAGCGCAGACCGCCCGTGAACTGGCCAAGCTGGCGGAACGCGGCTCTCTGTTCAAGGGGAAGAAACCGATTCACTGGTGCTCTTCCTGTGTCACCGCTCTGGCCGAGGCGGAAGTCGAATACGCCGACCACAGTTCGCCGTCAATCTACGTCAAGTTCCCCTATGTCGACGAATTGCCCGATACCCTCAGTTCACTGACCGGGAAACCGCTCAGCTTCGTCATCTGGACGACGACCCCCTGGACCATCCCGGCCAACCTGGGCATCTGCCTGAACCCGGAGCTGCCCTATGTGGCGGTTGAGGCAAACGGTGAACTGCTAGTGCTGGCCGAAGGACTGGCCGAGCAGGTGATGAAGACTTTGGGGATCGAGGACTATTCGATCGCTGCCAGTTTTGAAGCAGGCATTTTCGAGAGGAAGAACTGCAAGCATCCCTTCTACGAGCGCAATTCGCTGATCATCCTTGGTGATCATGTCACCCTTGAAGCAGGGACCGGCTGTGTCCACACCGCTCCCGGCCACGGTCAGGATGACTATATTGTCGGCCTGAAATACGGCCTGGAAATTTACAACCCGGTCGATGACTACGGCCGCTACCGTGAAGATCTGGAACTGTTCGGCGGCATGAAGGTCAAAGATGCCGACCCGGCAGTCAACGAAAAACTTGCCGAGGTCGGCACACTGCTGCACCAGAGTGAAATCAGTCACAGCTATCCGCACTGCTGGCGCTGTAAAAAACCGATTATTTTCCGCGCCACCGAGCAGTGGTTCATCGGCATGGAGCAAAACGAGCTGCGCAAAAAAGCCCTGCAGGAAATCGACAAGGTCGAGTGGATTCCGGCCTGGGGCCGTGACCGCATCTACAATATGGTCGAAGGCCGCCCCGACTGGTGTATCAGCCGTCAGCGCAGCTGGGGTGTGCCGATCACCATCGCCTACTGCGAAAAGTGCGGTGAAGCCCTCAACGACGGTAAGATCATGCACCACATCGCCGACCAGTTCGAGGCCACCGGCAGTGACGTCTGGTTCGAGAAGGACGCCGGCGAACTGCTTCCCGAAGGCACCAAGTGTCCAGGTTGCGGGCATGACAAGTTTACCAAGGAAACCGATATTTTGGATGTCTGGTTCGACTCCGGCGTGTCCCATGCTGCGGTCTGCGAACATCGCGAAAACCTCGGCAGTCCGGCCGATCTCTATCTGGAAGGATCCGACCAGCACCGCGGCTGGTTCCACTCCAGCCTGCTGGAATCGGTCGGCACCCGCGACCGTGCCCCCTACAAGGCGGTTCTGACCCACGGTTTCGTCCTCGACAAAAATGGTCGACCGATGTCGAAGTCGCTCGGCAATATCATCAAACCGGAAGAAATCATCCGGAAATACGGTGCCGAAATCCTGCGCCTGTGGGTGGCCGCCACCGATTACCGCGACGATATCCGCTTGGGGCAGGAAACCCTGCAACGACTGTCGGACGCTTACCGGCGGATCCGCAACACCGCCCGTTACCTGCTCGGAAACCTGGCCGGTTTCGACCCGGCCAGCGATATGGTCAGCGACAGCGAACTCCTCGAACTGGACCGCTGGGCTCTGTCCAAACTGGCGGGTCTGGTTAAAAAGGTCGAAAAAGCCTACGAAAAATACGAATTTCACAGCATCTATCATGCGGTCCACAACTTCTGCTCCATCGACCTGAGTGCCCTTTATCTCGACATCCTCAAGGATCGCATCTACACCAGCCCGAAAGGGAGCATTGAGTACCGCAGCGCGCGGACCACTATGTACCTGCTGCTCGACACCATCACCCGGCTGATCGCCCCGATTCTCGCCTTCACCGCCGACGAGATCTGGCAGAAGCTGCCGGGCAAACGGGAAGAGACTGTACACTTGGCGGAGTTTCCACAACTGATGGACCGGCACTTCGACGCCGAGCTGGAAGAGCGCTACGAACAGTTGCAAAAAGTTCGCTCGGAAGTTTCGAAAGTTCTGGAAAAAGCCCGTGCGGAAAAGCAGTTGGGGCAATCATTGGAAGCAAAAATCCAACTCGTCGTCCCGCCCGAATTGCAGCCTTTACTCCAGCAATACCAGCAGTTACTGCCAGCCTATTTCATCGTCTCTCAGGTTGAGCTGGTCGATACCCTGGACACTGGGATTGATGCCGAACAGATTGCCGGATTGAAACTCCAGGTATTGCCGGCCGATGGTAAAAAATGTGAGCGCTGCTGGAATTATGCAACCAGCGTTGGGGAGAACAGTGAACACCCGAGCATCTGTAGCCGCTGCACAGCGGCTTTAACTGCGGAGTGACATGAAAAATTACCGGATTTTTTCCCTGACGGCAGCCATCGGTTTGCTGCTGGATCAGCTGAGCAAGATCTACATTGGCGGCACTTTTGAGCTCCATCAGACACTGACGGTGATCAAAGGTTTTTTCAATATCACTTACGTGCGCAATCCAGGGGCGGCCTTCGGCATTCTCGCCGACAACGCTATACGTCTCCCCTTTTTCGTCGGGGTTTCATTGCTGGCCGGCATTGGTATCCTCTGGTATCTGCGCAAAGTTGATCGCAAAGACAGCTGGCAGCATTTTGCCCTCGGCCTGCTTTTCAGTGGTGCCATCGGCAACCTGATCGACCGCATCCGCCTGGGAGAGGTGATCGATTTTCTTGATGTTCACTGGTACCAGTATCACTGGCCGGCCTTCAACGTCGCCGACAGTGCCATCTGTGTCGGCGTAGCGATCATGTTGCTCTGCTCCTGGCGGGAAGAACGGCAGAAGAAGCAGACAAAAAACGCTTAATTCGATCCCCTTCCGCGACTGCAGGAGGGGATTTTTTCAGGATCTCATGACCCAGACCCGCTATCCGATCCCCGCCGAACCACACCGCAGCCAGATCGAGGTCGAACGCAGCCGCTTCGTTACCAGCATCGAACCGGTTTCATCGCCGGAAGATGCGCTGGCTTTTGTCGCTCGCATCAAGCAGGAATTCCCCGACGCCAATCACAACTGCTGGGCTTACCTGATCGGCCCGCCCGGCAGCAGCGACAGAATCGGCCTGAGTGATGACGGCGAACCGCACGGCGCTGCCGGCAAACCGATGCTGACCGTCCTGCACCACGGCGGTGTCGGCGATATCGCCGTGGTGGTAACCCGCTACTTCGGAGGGATCAAACTCGGCAAAGGGGGGATGGTCAAAGCCTACACTCGCGCAATACAGACGGCCCTGGAACAGCTCGAACTGGCGGAGAAGATCGACTGGGCAGAGCTTGCACTCAGCTTCGACTATGCACAGCTAAACTGCATCGAACGGCTGCTGCCCGACTTTGAAGCCAAAATCGTCGCCAAGCAGTTTGCCGAACGGATCTGCCTGCAACTGAAACTCCCCGCCGAGCAGGAGGAGAAGCTCCGGGCGCAGTTGACCAACCTGACCGCCGGCAAGATTGTATTTCAGCAGCCGGATTGAGCGGCAGCGGCTCATTAAGAAAGCATCGACATCAGTAGGCGCCGCTGTTATGATGCGCTGATGCCGATTTAATCTGACAAGGAGGAAAAGCCATGATCCGCAAAATACTGGTCCTGATCCTGCTCTCGACCCTGTTCATCTCCGGCTGTGAATGCGTCAGCGGTTTCGGTCGCGACCTGCAGAAGGCGGGCAGTTGGCTGGAACGGCGCGGTAGCTGATTTCGATCCAGATCCCGGAAGAACCCAAACCCCTCCAGCGGCAACGCGTGGCGGGGTTTCCAGTTTGTGGCCATCCGGAAGGTTCGGGCGGGAACTATTTCGGGCGCTGCGCCTTCGGCAGACCCTTGACCACCAGTTCATAGGAATCATCAATCATCGCCAGCATCTCCTCTTCGGGCACGCTGCCATCCAGAACAACCGTATTCCAGTGCCGTTTGTTCATGTGGTAACCGGGCAGCACGGCGGGGTAGCGCTGCCGTAAAACCTCCGCCTTGAGGGGATCGCATTTCAGGTTGACCCGCAACGGCTCCTCGTTCAGACTCAGCAGCGCAAACATCTTGCCACTAACCTTGATCACCAGAGTGGTACTGTCGAAAGGAAAATCCTCTATCGCGCCAGCTTTTGCCAGCAGGTAGCTGCGCAACGTTTCAAAATCCATCCGAGTCTCCTTTCTTCATCCCCGAGTTGCAGACTCATTCAGTAACTGCTGCACCCAACGTCCGATTTTTTCGTAGTGCGTCCCCTGCCAGTAGAGTTGATCGCAATCCCGACATCGCTGAAACGAATCATAGTAAAGGGCCGTTTTCGGCTGCAGGCGGTGCAGGACCTTCTCCTTTTCGACCGCCTCCAGTAGTCCGTTGCACTGCGGGCAGCGCCGTAGAGCCCGAATCTGTCCATGCAACCGGTAGCGAACGAGAACTTCCCGGACCTGTTCCTCCGCCCGGGAGGAACCGATCAGATAGCCCTGCCTGACTCGGGAATGCTTGAGAACACCCCGGTCGCGGGTCAGGATGATCCGCCCTTCGTCAAGGGCCAGTTCGATGAGCTGCGGATCTGAGTAATCGTTACGATAGCGACAGTCGAAGCCGAGCATCCGCAAGCGCCGGGCCAGTTTGCCGAGGTGGACATCGAGGACAAAGGATGGATCGGCTTGCAGCGGCGGGCTGAGATGCTGCAGCGGTTCGATGGACGGCGAACAGCCGAAGGGGAAGATGTCAATCCTGTCGGAATCCTGCAGCCGATAGCTCAGATCGACCGAGCGTCCATCAACAATAATCAGGTCAACTTCAGTATGCGGCACCCCCAACGCCTCGATCGAGTCCTTGATCGCCGGACTGCCGTAAAACAGGTACTCAACGGCCCCGCTTTTTGCCGCTGCCGGCAGTGGTTTCAGTCGTCCCAGAAAACGGAACCGGGCCCGAGACTCCATCGCTTCTCCCTTCCCCTCAGAACTTCAGTTTAGCACCGAAACGCAAAAGAGCGACAACCGCCGGCAGGCGGCAGCGATTGGCAAATGGTGTAAAGCGGCTAAACTAAAAAGAACACCCTCAAAAGGAGCGGTCATGGACGAACTCCGCGCTTTTCTTGCTGCAATTGTCGAATCCTCGGATGATGCCATCATCGGCCTGAATCTGCACGGCCGGATTTTCAGCTGGAACCGGGGAGCCCGGCAGATATACGGCTACAGTGCGGCAGAAGTGGCAGGACAATCAATCTCGCTACTGTCGCTGCCGGAACACCGCGACGAAATCCGCAAAATGCAGCAGAGCCTGCAAAACAAGCATCCGATCCGCCACCTGCAAACCATCCACCTGCACAAAAGCGGCCGGAGCCTCTTTGTCTCCCTCTCGGTTTCTTCGGTCGTCGATCGCTTCGGGCAGATTCTCGGCGCCTCACTCATCGTCCGCGACATCACCCGGCAGATGAAAGCCGAAGAGACCCTGCGCGAAACTGAAGAGAAGTACCGGCAACTGTTCCGCGCCGAGCAGGATGCCATCATCCTTTTTGAGCAGCAGAGCGGGATAATCTGCGAAGTGAACGAGGCCGCCCTGCAGCTTTACGGCTATAAAAGAAACAAATTTCTGCAAATGCGTGTCACCGAACTGGTGATCGAGAGCGAAGAAAACTGGCTGATATTACAACGCAGTACCGCACGCCATCGTCGTTGCAATGGCCAACAGTTTGCCGCCGAGATTTCCCTCGGGCACCTCAGCCTCAAGGGCAGCAGCATGCAGGTCATGATCGTGCGTGATATCAGTGACAGGCGGCAGTACGAACAGTTGCACCAAAACCTGGCCCTGGCCAAGGAATTCCAGCAACGGCTGCTGCCCGCCAAGATACCGCAATTGTCCGGCTATGACATCTATGTGCAAACCTGTTACTGTCAGGATGCCGGTGGTGACTACTACGATTTTTTCGCTCTCCCTCCGACCGCAGATGTCGGCCTGGCATTTGCCGTCGGCGATGTTTGCGGACATGATATCGGTGCCGCCTTGCTGATGGCCCTGACCAAAGGGATTCTGCAGAACGAAGCCGAGCATAGCCTGCTGGAACAGGATCGCCTGCTGCAGACCCTTAACCGTCAACTCATCAGCAGTGCGACTGACAGCAGCTTCCTGACGCTTTTTTTCGGCCGGCTCGACCCCCGGCAACGGCTGCTCCACTGGAACAGCGCCGGCCACGGCCCGGTCTTCTGTTACCGGCCGCGCCAGGGACGTATCATCGAGCTGCCTCCAAGCGACATCCCGTTGGGGATCGACCCGCGAGCCCAATACCCCAATCCCGAACCTTTGCAACTGGAGAGCGGCGATATTCTGCTGATCGGTACCGACGGTCTCTGGGAAGCACGCAACCCACAGGGAGAGATGTACCGTAGCGATCGCCTGCGGCAGGTCATCGCCTCCCACCGGGAGAAAAGCGCCCGGGAGATCTACCGGATCGTCATGCAAAAGATCACCGATTTCCGCCAGGGACTGGCGCAGGAGGATGACATGACCCTGTTGGTGATCAAGGTCACCGACTAGTTTTATCCGTCGGATGCTCTTTAAGATGCCCGGCATCCAACAAGTTTTCCAAGGTCATTGGCACCCCCCCCTCACAAATATCTTCGGTTCATTCATTACACGACAAACAAAGCGATCCTTCTCCGCATATTTTTGCCCAAACTCTTCGCGACTCATCACCACCGGATTGATTTCGCGACCCAAGGTTTCATGGGTGTCGGTCAAAGCTCCGAAATCTGGGGACATCCGAAATCCGGGGACAAGAAAACCGTCGATTGTCGCCGGCACATGCCGATTGATGATGGTGATCAAGTTAACCAGTATTGTGTCCCCGGAATATTTCTGTCCCCGGAATATTTTCCCCGGAATATTTTCTGCAGCGCCCCAGCGTCCGAGCTTTCTGGCAGCTTGCCGAAGACCACTCGGTCCCATGATGCTGCCAAATGGGGTGGACCATAAAAAAGATTTCTTTTTATTGGCTGAAATTTTTGCGGGCCTTGAAGTTCCTGGTAAAATTTCTGCTATACAATTTCTTTTATCGAAAGGAGCACGTGATAATGAAACGAATGACCATGATCGGAGTGTGTTTTTTGAACTTGACCCTGTCTTTAACACTGATCCTTGGAGGCGTTGCCTGGGCGGGGAAGGGTGGTGGCGGTAAGGGCGACGGCCAGGGGATGTCGTCAACTCCCAGCATGTCGGAAGAAGTCCAGGCCCCGATGAAGTCCTGGAAGATGAAAGAGAAAGAGGCCGGTGAAAAGCTTCAGCAGCAGGACCAACAGCGGATGAAAAAACAGGAAGAGGTGCGCGAGCGCATCCACCAGACCGAAGAAAAGGGCCAGCGGCTTGAAAAGAAGGCTCGTGAGAGAACAGAGCAGGAGCTTGAAGAGGGCGCAAAGGGGCTGGAGAAACAGAAAAAGATGAAGATGGAGCAGGCGCAGAAGGAACTGGGCAAGGGCTCCGAGCAGGGACAGAAGATGCGCGAGGAAAAACGCAAAAAATGGTGGAAGTTCTGGGGGGAGTAAGCCCCAGGAGTCCTTCCTAGGACATTGTCGGACTTAACATAAAAGAGGGGCACTCCTTGAAAATGGAAATGCCCCTCTTTTTTTGTTTATGAATACGCAAGGATGAAGGGAAATTTCCTCATCACTCATCACTGCCCTTCTACCTGCCCTTCTACCTGCCCAGCGTGAACGCATCCGCCTCGAAGTTCAAGGTGGTGAAGTAGTCCTCAACCGTTTCGGCGCGGCGGATCAACTCAACGGTGCATTCAACCCGAAGGAGCAGCTCCTTAGGGCGCAGGCGGCCGTTGTACTGGAATCCCATGGCGTGGCCGTGGGCGCCGCTGTCATGTATGGCGATAAGGTCCCCTTCCGCGATGGGGGGCAGCTCCCTCTGGACGGCGAACTTGTCGTTGTTTCGCACAGCGAGCCGACCACGTCGTAAACTTCGGTTTTTTGCGCATCCTCTTTGCCCAGGACGTCTATATGATGATATGCCTCGGACATAAGAAGGTTCCTAAGAAGATTCCGCAAGTAAATCCGGGGTAAATCCGGGGACATGACAGTAAATCCGGGGACTATATTATGTCCCCGGATTTCATCGATGTCCCCAGATTTCACCCCGTTTGATCCGTCTAACACCTCGCCAAACAGGCATTCTCGATTCACCGCACAGATCGTTACGAAATACGCCCCTGCACCGGAATAATCGTAATCCCGCAATCGAATGGAACGCCGATGGTTAATATCGCGATTGAATGTCATGCCCCCTCCCTAAACGAAACACGGGTAAGGGCATGGCATGCCGTGCCCCTACTGCTCAATTCACGCCCGGAAGTTGACCTGCACCTTATCCGGAAACGGCACCAGCTCATTATCCTGATGTCTCGGCGATCTCCATTTCTTCACGGCTGATGATTCCGAGCAGATTTTTCAGCACCGTTTCCTTTGAGCCGGGTTGATACTGGTCTTCTGGCAGGAAGGAGGTATCGTAACGGTCGGAAGGATTCATTCAACACCTCGCAGCCTTGAGGGACGCCTTGCCGTCAAGATGACAATGTTGTTCTGACTATTTCGGCCATGGGCTCCCCGTCACTCATTACACCTTGATCCGCCGCAAGCGACGATTAATCACTTCGAGGTCAAACAAACCAGGATCGTAGTCCCCACCCAGCCAGTCCCTGGCATCTTCGTGCCCTTCATGCTCTGGGTCGTCAAGGGCTTCAAGCAGGTCGCAATAACCCGGTGGGCCACCGCTGTCTTCGGGGGGACCGGCATGTTTACCCTCGATGCAGACGGGATAACGAACACCCTCTTCGACCGGTAAGATTTTTTGCAATAAGACTTCGTGCAGCCAACCGTCGCCAAAATCGTATTCGTAAAACATTTTGTGGCGCGGCTTAGGCAGCAATTCGATCACCGCAACCGACTTGTCATTTTTGACTTCCGGCATGTCAAAGTCTTTCGATTTCGGGCCGAAGCTTTGCTGATCTTTGACGAACTGGTAAAGGTGATAGTCCTGCCATTCCATCACCCGCTGGACGACTCTGTGCAGGTTGCGCAGGGTGATCGTTGCTGGAACTTGCACGATGCGGAAGATTTCTGGATCGATACCGAGCAGGGTGATTTTTAGTTGCAGAATTTCCATGTCTTTTTCCTCCTCCGTTGGCAACGATCAGGCGGTGTAGCTTGGCCGGATCATGGAACTTGTTCTGTGATTTGTTGAAGATCAGGCCGAGCAGACCTTCCTCATTACCCCCCTGTGTCAGCCATCGGTAAGATGTGCTGGGGATGCCCATGGAAAGGGTGCCTGTCACCCGGATGGCGACAGGCAAGCCCCGGGGATGGCCGTGTTTCATTCTATCGGCGGCCCTTGGAATGGGCGGCACCAACACATCAGCACCCGTTCTGAACAGTTACGTTTTAGTTTTCCCCAGAATCGACATTGCGGTAGCAACCATACCGGCCATATCCCCCATGTTGGTAGGGATCAGCATGGTATTGCTTTCTTTGGCCAGCCTACCGAACTCCTTAACATATTGCTCTGCAACCCGCAGATTTGCAGCCATTTCACCGCCCTCGGCATTCAGGGCTTCAGCGATCAGCTTAACACCTCTGGCTGTTGCCTCGGCCAGCAGCGTGATTTCTTGAGCCTTACCTTTTGCCTCATTGATCCGTTTGGTCATCTCGCCCTCAGAGACAGCAATCGCCTCTTCCTTCAAGCCCTTGGCCCGGTTGACCCGTGAATCACGATCACCTTCAGAGGTGGCAATAGCGGCCCGTTTTTCCCGTACCGCGCGCATCTGGGCTTCCATCGCCTGCATAACACTTTGTGGAGGAGTGAGGTCTTTGATCTCGTAGCGCAGAACCTTAATACCCCAGTTGGTCGCGGCAGCGTCAATGGCGGCAACAATCTGCTGGTTTAATATATCTCGTTCTTCGAAGGTTTTATCCAACTCCATCTTGCCGATAACCGATCGCAAGGAAGTTTGAGCCAGTTGTGCTGCGGCGAATTCATAATTATCGATGCCATAGGCTGATTTTTTGCTGTCTATGACCTGCATATAAAGAACACCGTCGACAGCGATGCTGATGTTGTCCGCAGTAATACAGGTTTGGCTCTGGACATCAATGACAACCTCTTTTAACGATCGTCTATATGCAACGCGATCAAGAAAGGGGACAAGAATGTGAAATCCGGCACCGAGAGTTTTGCTGTACTTCCCGAGTCTTTCAACGATGAACTCCATCCGTTGTGGGACAACGACGGCAGTTTTGACCAGAACAACAACGACAAAAACCGCCAACACGCCAAAAATAATCAAACCTGGTGAAAACATTATTACTCCTCTACATAAGGGTGAAAAAAAGGGTTAAGACTTATTATCCGTGCTACCGGTACAGGGTTTAACTTTCAGGACAAGACTGTTATTAGACTCTTGCCCCTCAACAACAACTCTTTGATCTTTATCGATCGGAACTTCGGCCGTGGCTCGCCAAAATGTTCCGGCTAACCGTATTTCACCGTAACCGTCTTGAGGAATAGCTTCAGTCACCACGGCTTTTTGTCCGATGTTAGAAAACTCATCATCCACCCCGGCTTTGCTCTGCCCTTTAAATGTGTTTAACCCGAAGCGACGAAGGGTGAAAAGCAAAACCAAAGATGAAACCATGAAGATAATCAGCTGGGTTGTAAGGGCTAATTCCTCAAGAAAAAAGACCGAAATGGCAACAATCCAACTGCCGGCCGTAAAGAAAATCA
>WTCI01000055.1 GCA_013138655.1 Desulfuromonadaceae bacterium
ACTGTCATTCCGGCAGGATTTTAGCCGGAATCCAGAGTTCAGAAGACAGAAAGACTGGATCCCCGATAGCAGCACTCGGGGATGACAGGCGTTTTTTCTCCTGATCTGATAATGCTGAATAGTTACAGTCTTTTTCAAAAACTTTCACTTCAAGGACGCTGAAAACGGTTCAGAGGCAAGGCTTGCGAAGTTTCGGAGCATGGGGCGTAGCATAACTACGTTGAAAGATCCGAAGCTGAGCGCAACGCAGCAGCTGGGCTGTTTTCAGTGTCCCCACACCGGAGCTTAGGCTGATTGGCCTTGTGCGTCAAGCACCGGGCTTGTGCTCTTCATGGAGATGATCGGAGCCCAAACGGTGGACCTTGAGCAGGTTGGTGGTACCGGGGGCGGAAACCGGACTGCCCATCGTGATCACCACCACATCGCCGCATTGCAGCAGGCCCGAGTCGAGAACCGCCGCTGCGACCGAGGTGATCTGCGCTTCGGTGTCCCCCTGAATATCGACCCGCAGCGAACGAACCCCCCGGTAAAGGGCGAGGCGACGGCGCACCTGCTGCGACGGAGTGACCGCCAGGATCGGCAGACCCGGCCGGTACTTGGCAACCAATGCCACGGTGCTGCCGGTCTGGGTAAAGGCGAGGATCGCCGCCGCGCCGACATTTTTCGCCACTTGGCAAGCGGCCTGACCGATCGCTTCCGGCAGGGTGCGATAATCGTTGACGACCGGGGATATTTCGAACAGTCTGGCACGCAACTGCGGATCCCCTTCGACATCGCGTGCCACCCGGTCCATCACCTCGACCGCCGCAACCGGATAGAGCCCTGCGGCCGTTTCCCCCGAAAGCATCACCGCATCGGTCCCGTCGAGGATGGCATTGGCGACATCGGAGGTTTCGGCCCGGGTCGGACGCGGGTTGTCGATCATGCTCTCCAGCATCTGGGTGGCCGTAATCACCGGTTTCCCCTCCTGGTTGCACTTGCGGATGATCATCTTCTGGATCAGCGGTACCCGTTCGGACGGCACTTCCACCCCCAGGTCGCCCCGCGCCACCATCACCCCGTCGGTCACATCGAGGATGGCAGCAAAATTATCCACCGCTTCCGGTTTTTCGATTTTGGCAA
Source organism: Desulfuromonadaceae bacterium (assembly GCA_013138655.1). Classification (GTDB taxonomy): domain Bacteria; phylum Desulfobacterota; class Desulfuromonadia; order Desulfuromonadales; family Geopsychrobacteraceae; genus Malonomonas. The sequence continues at coordinate 1,123 of WTCI01000055.1, forward strand.
TGACCTTGAGAAAAGAATTCTGCTGAGAGAGGATCTGCTTCAGCTGCGCGACCTCTGCGGCGGTGCGGACAAAGGAGAGCGCGACCCAATCGAGCTCCTGCTCAATACAGAACTGCAGGTCGAGCAGATCTTTCTCGGTCAGCGCCGACGCCGAGACCTTGACCCCCGGCAGGTTGATCCCCTTGCGATCCTTCAACAGGCCGCCGACCTTGACCCGGCAGTGGACCTGTTCAGCCACCACCCGCAACACCTCCAGTTCCAGCTGACCGTCATCGAGCAGAATCTGATCCCCCGGAACCACATCCAGCGGCAGATCCTGATAGCTGGTCGGGATAAGGCCGTCCGCTCCTTCAACATCTGTGGTGGTGATCGCCACCTCCTGTCCCTCGGTCAGCAGCTGGCTGCCGTTTTTCATCAGCCCGGTGCGGATTTTCGGCCCCTGCAGATCACCAAGAATCGAAATCGCCCGCTGCTGCCGGCGGGAAAGATCTCGGATATGGGCAATCCACTCCGCCTTTTGCTGCAGTTCACCGTGGGAAAAATTGAGTCGAAACACGTCGACTCCGGCTTTAAGAAGGCTTTCCAACTGCTGCTTCTCCGCACAGGACGGGCCGACGGTGGCGACGATTTTGGTCCCTCGATACATAGACAATTCTCCTGAAGCTCTGTAGACAGATGAATAGCACGGCAGATTAAAGCAAGTCGATGCAAGTTTCCAGCGATATTCCTCTTGCATAAGATAGCAGATGGTTGCGGGATTTCCGGCCACCGTGCTATAAATCTCTGTTACTTTCATCAACAATTGATGGTCTCGCAAAAAAGAATACGATGGCGTCGCCATCAACAATTGATAAGTTTCCGGACAGCGATATGAAACGATTTTTCAGATATTTGCTATTTTGTTTGCTCGGCCTGCCGCTGCTCGGGGCAGCGTTACTGACAGGCGCCTATTTTTATGTTTCGGCCACCCTGCCCAAAGTGGCAACCCTCTCGGACTATCAGCCCCCTCTGATTACCCGAATTTATGCCGACAACGGCACCATAATCGCGGAATATTCCCGTGAACGGCGCATTCTGGTGCCTTTTGAAAAAATCCCCAAAACCCTGGTGCAGGCTTTCGTCGCCGCCGAAGATGCCAGTTTCTTTAAACATCAAGGGATCGATTTTATCTCGATCCTGCGGGCGGCCCTGAAAAATGTCAAAGCTGGTGGGATCGCCCAAGGCGGCAGTACCATCACCCAGCAGGTAGCAAAAAAACTGCTGCTGACCTCGGAACGGACCTTTACCCGAAAATTCAAAGAAGCCATCCTGGCATGGCGGATGGAAAAAGCCCTGACCAAGCAGGAGATCCTTTACCTCTACCTGAACCAGATTTATCTCGGTCACCGAGCGTACGGGGTGGAGGCCGCAGCGGAAAACTACTTCGACAAGAATGTCGAGGAGCTGACCCTGGCAGAAAGTGCCATTCTTGCCGGACTGCCCCAGGCGCCCAGCCGCTATTCGCCCTACCGTCATT
>WTCI01000045.1 GCA_013138655.1 Desulfuromonadaceae bacterium
CAGCGCTGAGCCTGTTGTCGAAAAATGCCGGTCAAAACAGCTGGAGTACCCCGGATGGCAGTTTCTTTGCCCGCGGGGAATCCGCCGGGAACCTGGCGATGTTGTTTCCGGGGCAAGGGGCTCAGTATCCGGGCATGCTCAGGGACCTGGCGATCCAGTTTCCCCAATTTTTAAATGTCTTGCAGGTTGCAGATAACACTCTTGCTGACAGGATGGATGGTCAGCTTTCAGGCCTGATCTATCCCCAACCAACGTTCGATGAACAGGCCCGAAGTGCCGTTGAGTCACACTTGCGCCAGACTGAGAACGCCCAACCGGCTCTCGGTGCGGTCAGCCTCGGTGCCAAGGCGGTGTTGGCAGGCTTCGGGATCAGTGCGGATGCTTATGCCGGTCACAGTTATGGGGAACTGACGGCTCTCTGTGCAGGCGGGGTCGTTGACCGGCCGACCCTGTTTGAGCTTTCGCGACTGCGGGGAGAATTGATGGCTGCCGGGCAGGGGGACCTTGGTTCAATGCTCGCCGTTTCCGCCCCCTTGTCTCAGATAGAAACTGTTCTTGCTGAGGAACAATTGGATCTGGTTCTGGCCAACCGGAACACGCCTGAACAGGGTGTTCTTTCCGGCGCAACCCGTGAAATTGAAAAAGCTGCATCGGTCCTGGAAAGACGGGGATTAAGATTCAAGCAACTTGCTGTTTCTGCCGCTTTTCACAGTGCGCTGGTGGCAGGAGCCAGTGAGCCTTTTGCTGCGGCACTGTCAGATAAGTTGTTCGCCAAAGCAACAGCGAGTGTTTATTCGAATACCACCGGCAAAATTTATCCGGCGGCAGAAAAGAATGCCAAAGAGTTACTCGCCGAACAGCTGGCAAAGCCGGTTGATTTTGTTGCGGAAATCGAAAATATGTACCGGGCGGGAATCCGGACCTTTGTCGAGGTCGGCCCCGGTGCCCGCATGACCGGGATGGTCAAGGCCATTTTGGGCGAACGTGAACATCATGCTTTTGCCATCGATTCATCAAACGGCCGGCGCTCGGGGATTCATGACCTGGCGCGTGTCCTTGCCCAACTGGCGACCCTGGGCTACAACGTCAAACTTGATCTCTGGGATGAGGGGTACCTGACCGGTGTAGAACAGAAACCGGACAAAAAACCTGGAATGACCGTCGCTATTTGTGGTGCCAACTATTTTAAGCCACCGAAAAAACGGCCCCCGATCAAGGAAAAGATCGCTGCTACAGCTGTCGCCCCTGCTGTATCGCAGGAGCGGAAGTCACCGCCTGAGACTGCTTCCCAGCCGGATTTGCAGGCACCCGGAATTTCTGCAAGCACTCCTGTGTTGCAGGATGCTTTGCGCATGACCCAGCAGAGTCTGCAGACATTGCAAAGTTTGCAGGAACAGACGGCAAGATTGCATCAGCAATTTCTTGAAGGGCAGCAGGCAGCGACCCAGTCATTTTTTAAACTGGTTGAGCAACAACGCCAGCTGGTTCAAGGTGTGCCGACGAGCAATATTCCCCTGCCGACAGTGGTAACAACAGCCATTGCTCCCAGCCAGGAACCTGTCGTTACAATACCTCCCGCTGAAACTGAAATAACTGCACCCGTCGCAGAGGTCACTGCATCGGCGGCTCACTTCTCTGACGGGAAAGTTGCCGATGTTCTGTTAGAGGTGATTGCCGAGAAGACCGGCTATCCGGTGGAGATGCTGGAACTTGAGATGGCCCTGGATACCGACCTGGGGATCGATTCGATCAAACGGGTGGAAATCCTCTCGGCTCTCCAGGAGAAGTTGCCCGAAGCTCCGGCAGTCAAGCCCGAAGATCTCGGGGTATTACAGACTCTTGGCCAGATTGTTGACCACCTGAACGCCGGCATGCCGGCAACGGGGACAGCGCCTGAGAATAGTGCCGTCACGACGACAGCTCTGGATAGTCAGAAAGTTTCTTCGGCGTTGTTGGACGTGATTGCCGAGAAGACCGGTTATCCGGTGGAGATGCTGGAACTTGAGATGGCCCTGGATACCGACCTGGGGATCGATTCGATCAAACGGGTGGAAATCCTCTCGGCACTTCAGGAAAGGCTTCCGGACGCCCCGGCCGTAAAGCCGGAAGATTTGGGGGTATTACAGACCCTCGGCCAGATCGTCGAGCACCTGAACTCAGGCGTGCTGAATGTCCAGTCGATATCGATGGCGGCAACGACCGAGACGGCGGGCCATATGGACAACAGCCGGATTGCCCCCATCCTGTTAGAGGTCATTGCCGAGAAGACCGGTTATCCGGTGGAGATGCTGGAACTTGAGATGGCCCTGGATACCGACCTGGGGATCGATTCGATCAAGCGGGTGGAAATCCTCTCGGCACTTCAGGAAAGGCTTCCGGACGCTCCGGCAGTGAAGCCGGAAGATTTGGCGGTGCTACAGACCTTGGGGCAAATTGTGGCACATTTGTCGGCGGGTGATCGTCAGGCGGTTTCTGCGAGTGCACCGACGGTCCCACAGTTGGGCCAGATTGATCGTGCCACAGTGGCGACAACTTTACTGGACGTGATTGCCGAGAAGACCGGTTACCCGGTGGAGATGCTGGAACTTGAGATGGCCCTGGATACCGACTTGGGGGTCGATTCGATCAAACGGGTGGAAATCCTCTCAGCGTTGCAGGAAAGACTTCCCGGTGCGCCGGCCATCAAACCTGAACATTTGGGAACCTTACAGACGGTGGCTCAAATTGTCGATTTCCTGGCCAGCGTGGCCGCGCCAACGACAGTTTCCACCTCTGCAGCTTCGGCTGAAACTGCGACCGGCACCGGGATTGACCGGCAGGTTTTGAAATTGGTGCCCCTGCCGACCGGTCCTGAGCGTTCCCGGTTCGAGCTTATCCCGGGGTCGGAGATCTGGGTGGCCGGGGAGCAGTCAGGACTCGCGGAGCGCATCTGTCAAGAATTTACAAGCCGTGGATTGAATGCTCATCAGGTGAATTTGACTGAGATTGACTCCCTTGTGCCACCACAAAATCTGGCAGGGTTGATCATATTAAGCCCGGTGTCGGGTGCAGATCACCAGTTTCTGAAAAATTCTTTCCGCTTACTGCAGCGGGTTGAGCCGGTGTTAACTGCCGGTGCTGAAAAACAGCCTGCCTTGTTGGCGACCATATCCCGGGTGAGTGGTGGTTTCGGTGTGATAGCCACCGAAAAAATCGCCGATCCACTCTCAGGCGGGCTCGCCGGTCTGTGTAAAACGGCCGCCCACGAATGGCCGAAAGTCCACTGCAAAGCACTTGACCTGACTCCTGATCTGGAGATCACAGACACGCTGGTGGAATCAATCGTTCAGGAACTGTTCACAGACGGGCCGCGGGAAGTCGGCATCAGTGCCAAGGGTTTGCAAACTCTGAAACTGTCAGCGTCTCCGGTTACGGCAGACGGCTTGTCGGTCCCGGTGGTAAAGGACGATCTCGTGATTATCAGTGGCGGAGCCCGTGGGGTCACGGCGCAAGTTGCGCTGGCTCTGGCCGAAGCCAGTCAGGCAACCTTGCTGTTGCTCGGACGCAGTCCGCTGCCTGACTCTGAGCCGGACTGGTTGCAAGGGCTGACAACCGAAACAGAAATTAAGCAGGCGGTGATGGCCAATGCCGCAACGCCACTCAAGCCCAAAGATGTCGCACAACGCTATCTGCAGATCAGTGGTCAGCGTGAAGTGCGGGAGAATGTCGCCCGCATCGAAGCTGCCGGCAGCCGGGTTATTTATCGCTCAGTTGATCTGCGTCAGAGCGCTGCTGTTGTGACTGTTGTTGACGAGGCACGTCGGCTATACGGGCCTGTCAAAGGCTTGATCCATGGTGCCGGGGTGCTGGCTGACCGTTTGATCAAGGACCAGACAGTTGAACAATTTGAGTCTGTTTATGCGACCAAAGTTGAAGGGCTGGATCATCTCCTCTCTGCTGTTGCCGATGACCCGTTGAATTTTATGGTGATGTTCTCCTCATCGACCGGACGCTTCGGCAGAACCGGACAGGTTGCTTATGCCGTCGCCAATGAGGTGCTGAATAAAATCGCTCAACAACAGGCCCAGTTGCGTCCCGATTGTCGGGTTCTTTCCCTGAACTGGGGCCCTTGGGACGGTGGGATGGTGACCCCTGAGTTGAAAAAGGTTTTCGCCCGGGAAGGCATTGCGGTGATTGATCTGCGGGCAGGTGCCGAATACCTGGTTGAAGAAATTTCCACCCCGGCCGGTGGTCCGGTTGAGCTGGTGGTACTCGGCGGAGGGGAAGAGATTCAGAGCGAAACCGCAGGACAACCTCCACAGAATATTTACATCTCCAAGGCATTTGATCTCGACCTCAGCGTTGCACAGTATCCGTTTCTCAAATCGCATGTGCTCGATGGTAAAGCGGTTCTGCCTATGGCGGTCATTATTGAGTGGATGGCGCATGGTGCCATTCACAACAACCCCGGACTCAGGTTCCATGGTTTTAACGACATGCGTGTTCTCAAGGGGGTTATCCTGGAACCGGGACAAAGTAACAATCTGCAGGTCATGACCGGTAAGGCGATCAAGAGCGACGGGGTGCATGTTGTTCCGGTTGCGCTGTCCGGAATGACGGCTTCGGGGCAACCGTTCGTGCATGCCCGGGCGAAAATCGTTCTGGCGGCAAAACTGCCTGTTGGTAAAGCTCCGCTGGAACCGCTTGAATTGCCTGCATACGCGAGGTCAATCGAAGAAATTTATATGTCTGACCGACTGTTCCACGGCACAGATTTCCAGGCAATCAGGGAAGTGCTCGGCTGTTCTGATGCCGGTATCAGCGCCCTGGTTTGTCCGGCTCCACAGCCGACGGAGTGGATTCAACAACCGTTGAGAAACTCCTGGTTGGCTGATCCGCTGGCCATCGACAGCAGTTTTCAATTGATGATTCTCTGGAGTTTTGAACGCTATGGTGCCGGGTCTCTGCCGGTTTTTGTGGATCGATACCGTCAATACCGGGAATGTTATCCGGAAAACGGAGTCGAAATTCGCGTTCGAGTCACTGCGCAGGATGCCCATAAGGCCTCTGCAGACATCGATTTTCTTGATCCGCTAAGCGGCACACTGGTGGCACGTATCGAAGGGTACGAATGCGTCATTGATGCTTCACTCAATGCAAGCTTTCAACGGAATAAACTGCTGGGAGTTGCCTGAGCATGAAGCACGGCAAGTCGGTTGCTATTGTCGGGGTCGCTGGCATCTTTCCAAAGTCACCGACTCTGGAACAGTTTTGGGCCAACATCAAGGGGAATGTCAATACGGCGCAACTTCCTCCGTCGGGTCGCTGGTTGTTGGACCCGGATGAAGTTTATGCTTCGCAAATTGCGGCCCCCGATAAGGTTTACTCGAAAAAAGCCTGTTTCATCACTGATGAAACAGATCCCTCCGCACTCTCTGCTCTGGCGATCGATGCCGATTTTCTCGGCAGCCTTGATCCCATGTATCGTCTGTTGCTGCAAGTTGGTCAAATGGCCTTCGTCGATGGCGTGGTTGAGGGGCTGGATCGTTCTAAAACCGGGGTCATTATCGGCAACCTGGCCTTACCGAGTGAAAAATCCTCGGCTCTGGCTCGTGAGTATCTGGGGCGGACCTTTGCGGAAAAACTGCTCGGTCCACAAACAGATCTGCCGCCGTTATCCATCAATCCATTGAACCGCTATGTGGCCGGTCTCCCCGCAGGCCTGCTTGCCAAAGCGCTCGGCCTCGGTGGAACCTGTTTCACCCTGGATGCAGCCTGTGCTTCTTCCCTCTATGCGATCAAGCTGGCGGTGGAAGAATTAGTTTCCGGTCGCGCTGATGCCATGTTGACCGGCGGCTTATCCCGTCCTGATTCCCTCTACACGCAAATGGGTTTCTCGCAGTTGCGGGCCCTGTCTCCCAGTGGAACCTGTTCTCCCTTCGACAAGCAGGGGAATGGATTGGTGGTCGGGGAGGGGTGTGGGATGTTCCTGCTGAAGCGGACGGAAGATGCGGTTCGTGCCGGTGATCATATTTATGCAGTTATCCGCGGCATCGGCTTGTCCAACGATCTTGGGGGCAGTTTGCTGGCCCCGGTTTCGGAAGGGCAGGTGCGGGCGATGCGCGCCGCTTACCGGCAAGCGGGCTGGTCTCCGACTGATGTTGATATGATCGAATGCCATGCGACCGGAACTCCCGTAGGTGACGCGGTTGAATTTGCCAGCATGAAAACGCTTTGGGGTGAACAGGGCTGGCGGCAGGGGCAGTGTATCATCGGTTCGGTCAAGTCGAATATCGGGCATTTGCTGACCGCAGCCGGTTCCGCTGCGCTGATGAAAACATTACTGGCATTAAAACATCAATCCTTGCCGCCGACGGCAAACTTTACGGCCCCGGCAGAAGACATTGATCTCGCCGGCAGCCCTTTCGCGTTGCTCAGTACCGCAAAGCCCTGGTCAGCCCGAAAAACCGGTCAACCGAGACGAGCAGCGGTAAGTGCTTTCGGTTTCGGTGGGATCAACGCCCATCTCTTGATTGAAGAATGGCTGCCGAAAAAGGCGAAGAAAAGTTCCGTTGCTTTTCACCCGTCATACCGGCAGAAAAAACAGCCGATAGCCATTGTCGGTATGGGGACACATTTTGGGATCTGGGATACCTTACGTCGATTCCAGCATCGCGTATTCGGCAACAATGAGCCGGTTGAGCCAAAAACTCCTGAACATTTGTGGGGTGTTGAGCAGAGTCACTGGATTCAGCAGGCAGGACTGAATAAAAGCCGTTATTGCGGTTTTTTTGTACCGGAAGTCTCCGCACCTGTCGGCAAGTACCGTATCCCACCAAGTGAACTCGCTGAGATGCTGCCACGTCAGCTGCTCATGCTCAATGTCGCCGAGCAGGCATTGAACGATGCGGGTCTGAAGAAGGAAGACTTGTTGTTCACTGGTGTGTACGTTGGGGCCGGCCTGGACTTGAATGCGACCAATTTCAGCTTCCGCTGGGGTCTGCAAAAAATGGCTGAACACTGGGCGGAACAACTCGGCCTTGATTTGTCGTCTGCAGAGTTCGCTGATTGGGTTGACGCTCTGCGTACTGCGGCCGGACCGCCATTGTCTGCCAATCGAACCATGGGGGCACTCGGCAGTGTCGTTGCCAGCCGGATCGCCAAGGAATTTCGCATCGGTGGGCCGAGTTTTACCCTGTCGAGTGAAGAAAACTCTGGCTTGCGAGCGCTGGAAGTCGGCATCCATGCATTACAGGAAGGTTCGATAAACCGAGCCCTGATCGGTGCCGTCGATATGGCCGGAGACCTGCGCTCGGTACTTGGTCAACAAGCTGCCGGCATTTTTTCCGCCAAAGGCAGACTGAAGCCCTTTGCGAAAGATGCCGATGGTACCGTTGTCGGTGAGGGAGCCGCGGCCGTTGTTCTCAAACGTTTAGACGATGCGAAACAGGATGGCGATCACATCTACGCTGTTGTTAAAGGTATCGGTACGGCTGTCGGCGGGGACTGTGATTGCACCATGCCGGAACCGCAAGTCTATCTTCAGGCGCTCGAACGGACCTGTCGGAATGCCAAAATCTCACCGGCAACGGTTTCCTATCTGGAAACAGCCGGGTGTGGTGTACCGCAGCAGGATGAACTTGAAGCGAATGCCCTTGGCGCTTTTTTCGGGACGGAAGCGAATTCCACTCGTTGCTTTGTCGGCAGTGTCAAAGCGGATATCGGGCATGCCGGAGCGGCCGCGGGATTGGCCTCGCTGGTGAAGGCAGCGCTCTGCCTTGATCGACAAATCCTGCCCCCTCTTCGCAATGTGAAAAATCTGCGTTATGAATGGATTCGGGGGAAACGCCAATTTGTCCTCCCTGAGGCAACCCAATACTGGTTGCGGAACAGCGTCGATGGACCGCGTCGAGCCCTGGTCAGTTCCTTTTCTGTCGATGGGAGCTGTTCTCATGCCCTGCTGGAATCCTGGCACGGTGCCAAAAAACTCGCGCTGCCCCGCTTTGACCGGCCACTCGGTCCGCTGCATGAAGGTCTCTTCTCCCTGGAAGCTGATACGGTCTCAGAATTAGCAGAAAAAATTGCCAAGTGTCGGGAATTTCTCGCGGCTGAATTGCCGCAGCAGGTTGATCAGTTGGCAGCGCGCTGGCTGCAACTGTTCCCCCCGGACCGCGCAAAGAAACTATGTCTGGCCATGGTTGCCTCAAACCCGCAGGAACTGCTTGATCAACTGGATCATGCAGCAGCGTCTTTGCAGCAGGACCCGGCGCAGGCACTCGGTCAAAATGGCGGTTTGACGCTTTCTCCGGCTGTGCGGGATCGGATTTTTTATAGCTCTGAACCCCTCGCTCCAACAGGTAAAATTGCCTTTGTTTTTCCCGGTTCCGGTAATCATTACGCCGGAATGGGTCGAGAGCTTTCTGCTCTCTGGCCGGCAGTATTTGCCCGACAGGATCTTGTGAATCAGTCCCTGGAGAAACAATATCTTCCTGAGCATTTCTGGACAGAAACTCTGCATGAAACTATCCACGATGACCATAATGCCCTGGTGATTTCGCATGTCGCGCTCTGTACGGCGTTGAGTGACCTGGTGCGCAGTTTTGGTATTGAGCCGCAGGCGGTCAGTGGCTACAGCTTGGGGGAATCCGCTGGACTTTTCTCAGCCAAGGCTTGGCAGGATCGTGATGGGATGCTGCAGCGCCTTGAGCAATCAAGCCTTTTTACCAAGGATCTGGCCGGTGAATGTAGCGCCGCCCGGGAAAGTTGGGGGCTGTCGGGAAATGAGCGGGTGGACTGGGACTTGGGGATAGTCAATGCCCCGGCAGCGGAAGTCAGAAAAAAACTTGCCGATAAAGACCGGGCGTACCTGCTGATTGTCAACACCTATCGTGAATCGGTGGTCGGTGGGGATCGGGCTCAGGTGGAACAGTTGGTCAATGAACTCGGTTGTCATTTCATCCGTTTAAGAGGTGTCACTACGGTGCATTGCCCGGTTGTCAAGCCGGTTGCCGAAGCGTATCGGGATTTGCATCTGTTTACCACAAAACCACCGGCGAAGATAACTTTTTACAGCTGTGCTCGCGGCAAAAATTATTTTGTGAATGCCGAGTCAGCAGCCGATGTTATTCTTGCTCAGGCTCTCGATACCATAGATTACACCCAGGTCATAGAACAGGCTTATGCAGATGGGGCCCGTATTTTTCTGGAAGTCGGGCCGGGGAATTCCTGCAGCCGGATGATCGGCAGCATTCTTGAAGACCGACCCCATCTGACGCGTCCCGTCTGCCCTCAGGGGGTGGATGCTGCCTCGGCGGTGTTGCGTCTGCTGGCACAGTGCCTGGCAGAAAGAGTGCCGGTGGATCTAACGGCCCTCTATCCTGAAAAACCGACAATTGAGACGAAAGCTTCCCCGCAGCCGCTGATCAAAACAAGAATTGGTGGACAGCCGTTTGCGCCGCCACTGCCGCCGAAAAATAAACCGGTGACCGTCATGCCGATCGAACCGGCGGTTGAAGAGATTGCCGTTGAGCAAGGGTCGCGAGTTGTGGCACGAGGGAATGAAGAACCGATTGCGTCAACACAAAGCGATCCCTTATTGACACAACTTGCTGAAACAGCGGCTCTGAGTTCAGAAACGCACGCAGTTTACCTGACTTTTACCCAAACCATGGAGAAGACCCTCACCGAAAACATTGCGCTGCAGATGACTTTGCTACAGCAGCTGGTCGTCAATGGTGAAGCTTTCCCGGTGGTGCAACATGAACCGCTGCTGAAATCGCCAACCCCGGAACAGCCAGCCGTAGCATCCGTTATTTCAGCGCCGGTCACAGCTGACGTTGCTTTTGACCGGGCGATGTGCATGGAGTTTGCCATCGGCTCAGTGGCCAAAATGCTGGGTCCGGAATTCGCTGAAGTCGACACCTACCCGACTCGGGTCCGTTTGCCGGATGAGCCGTTGATGCTGGTTGACCGGATATTAACGGTCGAAGGGGAAGCGCGATCGATGACCCGTGGCCGGGTGGTCACCGAGCATGACGTGACGGCTGATCGCTGGTATCTGGACGGAGGGCGGATGCCGACCTGCATCGCCGTTGAGGCCGGTCAGGCGGATCTGTTTCTCTCCGGTTATCTGGGTATTGATTTCATCAGCAAGGGGAAGGCGGTCTACCGACTGCTCGATGCCGTGGTCACTTTTCATCGTGCCCTGCCGGTCGCCGGTGAAACGATCCATTACGATATCAAGATCGATGATTTCTTCCGCCAGGATCAAACCTACCTGTTCCGTTTCAATTTTGAAGGAACGGTCAATGGCCAACCGCTGCTGTCGATGAAAGATGGTTGTGCCGGGTTCTTTACGGCCGAGGATCTTGCTGCCGGGCAGGGGATCGTTCACACCAAGCTGGACCTGTTGCCGCAGCCCGGGACGCTGCCGGATGACTGGCAGGATCTGTTGCCCATGGCCGTGGAGAGTTATGACGAGAAACAGATTGCGGCCCTTTATGCCGGTGATTTGCCTGCTTGCTTCGGCGAGAGTTTTGCCCACCTTGCGCTTAAGCAACCCTACACGCTGCCGGGCGGCAAGCTGAAACTGGTCGACCGGGTGGTTGAACTCAATCCCCGGGGCGGTCGCTACGGCATCGGCCAGATCATTGCTGAAATGGATATCAGCCCCGACGACTGGTTCCTCACGTGCCACTTTGTTGATGATCGGGTCATGCCCGGCACCCTGATGTACGAGTGTTGCATGCACACCCTGCGTATCTACCTGCTGCGCATGGGCTGGGTCGGCGAAGAGGGGACAACCTGGTGTGAGCCGGTTCCCGGAATCGACAGCGGCCTCAAGTGTCGCGGTCAGGTTGTCGAAACAACCAGGACAGTCACTTACCAGGTCAGTATCAAGGAGCTGGGTTATGGCCCTGAGCCTTTTGCGATCGTCGATGCACTGATGTTCGCCGACGGCAAGCCGATTGTGGAAATTCCCAACATGTCGGTACGGCTGTCCGGTCTCAACCGCCGACAGGTTGAAGTTTTATGGTCAGGGCAGGGGGGGCATCAAACGACGACTCCGCCTAAACCGATTCTTTACGATACTGAGCGGATTACTGCTTTTGCCATCGGCAATCCTTCTGCTGCTTTTGGGGAACCTTATAAGATTTTTGACCAGGAACGGAAGATTGCTCGTTTGCCGGGTCCGCCGTTCCAGTTTTTGGACCGTATCGTCGCCATCGATGGTGAACCCTGGAAACTGGTCTCGGGGGCGACGGTAGAGGCTGAGTACGATGTCCCCCGGGATGCCTGGTATTTTTCGGCGAACCGGCAAAATGAGATGCCGTTCAGCGTCCTGCTTGAAATCGGCTTGCAGCCCTGCGGCTGGCTGGCGGCTTACCTGGGCTCAGCTCTCACCAGCCCGATCGATTTGTCGTTCCGCAACCTGGACGGCAATGCCGTGCAGCATCGACCGGTGACAGCGGAATCGGGCACCCTGACCACTCATGTCAAAATTACCCGGATTGCCAGCAGTGGCGGTATGATTATTCAGGGTTATGATTTCGAGATCAGTGATTGTCACGGCCCGGTTTATACCGGTGATACCGTCTTCGGCTTCTTCTCTGCCGAATCTCTGGCACAGCAGGTCGGGGTGCAGGGGGCAACACTCTATCAGCCGAGTACGGAAGAACTTGCGCACGGTCAACAGTTTGCCTATCCGGCGGAAGATCCATTCCCCGAGAGCAAACTGCGCATGGTTGAGCGGATTGATCTCTATATTGCCGATGGAGGCAAGCATGGACTCGGTTTTATCCGCGGCACGAAAAAAGTTGATCCTGATGAGTGGTTTTTCAAGGCTCACTTTTATCAGGATCCGGTTTGCCCCGGCTCCCTCGGACTTGAATCGTTCCTGCAGTTGCTCAAAGTTGCCGCCGTTAAGCGTTGGGGGGGCGGACCCGCGACGCGTTTTGAAACGATCGCGCTTGGCGTTAAGCACAGTTGGAATTACCGGGGGCAGATTGTCCCGACCAATGATCTGGTGCAGATTGAAGCTGTCATTACCGCTGTGGATGACGAGCAGAGGCGGTTGACGGCTGATGGTTACCTGTCGGTCGATGGCAAAATCATCTATCAATTGAATGATTTTTCCCTGCGATTACATTCCTGACAAGTTTGAAACGTAGCTTTCGACGGGTTCCGGATGAAGGGTTTTCCGGATATTTGATTCCTGCCTGCTGTCCATGTTACAAACTTAGCCCGATTTGGTCTGTTTTAATTGTTGTCGCTGTTCAGTAGAACCGAACACTTATCGTTTTAGCCGGTGGAGTTCATGAAGTATTCAAGAGTCTATATCGAGTCAGTCGGCTACGAGCTGGCACCGATCGTTGTCACCTCGGCAGAGCTGGAAGCACGCTTGCAGCCCCTCTATGATGCCCTGCATATTGCTCCGGGTCAGTTGGAAGCCCTGACCGGCATCCGTGAGCGCCGCTGGTGGAAGCCGAACACACCGATTTCTTACGGGGCCATTGCGGCAGCGAAAAAATCGTTGCAAGAACGCAATATTTCTCCACAGGACCTCGGTGCAGTCGTTTATGCAGGCGTCTGCCGGGAACATTTTGAACCGGCCACGGCCTGTCAGGTTGCCGCTGCCCTCGGTGTGAAAGGGGATGTCGCGGTTTATGACACTTCCAACGCTTGTTTAGGAGTTCTCAACGGGGTTCTCGATATTGCCAACCGTATTGAGCTGGGTCAGATTCGTGCCGGGCTGGTGGTCGCCTGTGAGAGTTCGCGGGAGATCAACGAAATCATGATTAAACGGATGCTTGAATCCCCCTCGATGGAGTTGTTCACAACGTCACTGGCGACACTGACCGGGGGGTCCGGAGCGGCAGCTGTGCTGTTAAGCGATGGCTCCTTTACGCCATCAAGACGCCCTAAACTATTGGGCGGGGTCAATCTTGCTGAACCGCAACATCACACCCTGTGCCGTTGGGGAATTAATACCGACTCTCCGGAAAATCATATTCCCTATATGCAGACCGATGCGGTTGCTGTCATGAAGCATGGTGTGGAACTGGGCAAGAGGACCTGGGAGGCCTTTGCCAGGGAACTGGACCTGACCACCGACAAGGTGGACAAGGTCATCTGCCATCAAGTTGGCGAAGCGCATCAGAAGCTGATTCTGCAGTCCATCGGCATCTCAGCGGATAAAGATTTCACAACGTTTGAATTTCTCGGTAATATGGGAACCGTCTCGCTACCGATCACTGCGGCTATTGCGAAAGAGCGTGATGTGCTGTTGCCGGGGGACCTGGTCGGTTTTCTCGGTATCGGTAGCGGCTTGAACTGTTTGATGATGGGGATACAATGGTAATGAGTTCATCTCTAATGAGCAGGGAATATCCCTTCGAAAGTCACTTCCTCGAGCTGGGTCGACTGAAATACCATTATCTCGATGAAGGGCAGGGTGAGCCGGTGGTCATGCTGCACGGCAACCCTTCCTGGTCGTTCTATTATCGCCACCTGGCAAAAGAGTTGCGTGCTGATTACCGGGTCGTGGTGCCGGATCATATCGGCTGCGGACTGTCCGACAAGGTGGCCGATTCTCTTTACTCTTTTACCTTTGAACAGCGTGTTGATGATCTTGAAGCGTTGCTTGACCATCTCGATATCAAAAGCAATATCACTCTGGTTGTGCATGATTGGGGGGGGATGATCGGCATGACCTATGCTTCGAGATATCCGGAGCGGATTGCCCGCTTGGTGGTTCTCAACAGCGCTGCTTTTCATCTACCGGATGGCAAAAAGTTTCCCCTGGCTTTGAAAATCTGTCGTGAAACGCAGCTTGGAGCATTTCTGGTGCAGGGTTTCAATATGTTTGCCCGCGGTGCCGCGTTCGTCGGTTGCAAACGCAATCCGATGTCAACTGAACTGCGCAAAGCCTATTGCAGCCCTTATGATAATTGGCAACACCGTATTGCCACCCTGCGTTTTGTCCAGAACATCCCGCTGCAGCCGGAAGATTCCGGTTATGACCTGGTCTCAGAAGTGGCCGCAGGGCTGCACCGCTTTGTCGATGTGCCGATGTGCATCTGCTGGGGAGAGAAGGATTTTGTTTTTGACCGTTCCTTCCTGGCCGAGTGGCGGCGGCGTTTTCCCAAGGCCGAAGTCCATTCATTTGCCGATTGCGGGCATTATATCCTCGAAGATGCCAAGGATGAGGTCATTCCGATCATCGGCAAGTTCCTGTCTGATCATCCACTCAAGGCTAAATAAGTATGAGTTCCGGCGCGTTGACCAACATTGCGGCACACCTGCCGGAGATGGCTCGCCGGCAACCGGAAACTCCAGCACTCTACATTCCCATGGGGCGGGATCATCAATACCGTCAATACAGCTTTCAACAGCTTGATCAGGAGAGCAACCGGATCGCTCATGGGTTGGAATCGATCGGCATTTGCCGCGGTGTGCGCACGGCATTGATGGTCAAACCGGGGCTTGAATTTTTTGCCCTGACCTTTGCCCTGTTTAAAGTCGGTGCCGTGCCGGTACTGATCGATCCCGGCATGGGAGTCAAGAACCTCAAAACCTGCCTGGCCGAAGCGGAGCCGGAAGCTTTTATCGGCATTCCCAAGGCCCACATTGCCCGCTTGCTGCTCGGCTGGGGGAAGGAGACCATCAAGACCCTGCTGACCGTCGGGACAAAATTGTTCTGGGGCGGGAGCAGTCTTCAGCAACTGGTGGCGCCGATTCCACCTGAGCGTCCTTACACGATGGCAGCGACCACCAGCGACGAACCCGCCGCCATTCTTTTTACCAGCGGCAGCACCGGTGTTCCCAAAGGGGTGGTTTACAGTCACGGGAACTTTGTCGCCCAGGTCGAGCAGTTGCAACAGATCTATGACATTCGCCCCGGCGAGATCGACCTGCCGACCTTTCCGCTGTTTGCCCTGTTCGCTCCGGCATTGGGTATGAGTTCCGTGATTCCCGTGATGGATTTCACCCGTCCGGGCTCGGTCGATCCACGCAATATCATCGACCCGATTCAGCGATTTAATATCACGACCATGTTCGGTTCTCCGGCGCTGATCAATCGGGTCGGAACTTACGGCCGGAAAAACAATATTCAGCTGCCGTCTTTGAAGCGGGCGATTTCGGCCGGAGCGCCTGTTCCCGCCGTGGTTCTTGAACGTTTTACCACGCTGCTTGCGGACGGTGTCCAGGTCTATACACCTTATGGTGCGACCGAATCATTACCGGTCTGTTCCATCGGAAGCGCTGAAATTCTCAACGACACTCGCTTTGCGCCCGACCGGGGAAAGGGGTTTGCATCGGCAAGCCGGTCCCCGGCATTCACCTGGAGATCATCCAGATCAGCGATGAGCCGATCGAAACCTGGCAGGATGACTTGAGAGTTGCCGAGGGGGTCATTGGCGAGATTGTCATAAAAGGACCGCAAGTCACCCGTCGTTATTACAATCGTCCGGAATCAACCCTGCTGGCCAAAATTGATGATCCGCAAAACAGCGATTTTTATCATCGTATGGGGGATCTCGGTTATCGTGATGCGCAGGGGCGGATCTGGTTCTGCGGCCGCAAGTCACATCGGGTCAGCGGTGCCGGGGAAACCCTTTATACCATTCCCTGCGAAGCGATTTTCAATACCCACGGGAAGGTGTTCCGTTCGGCACTGGTCGGTGTCGGTGTTCCCGGAAAGATCCGGCCGGTCCTTTGTGTCGAATTGGAAAGGGTGTTGAGAAGACAGAGCATGTTCAAATTCTTGCGGAACTGCGTCAGATC
>WTCI01000136.1 GCA_013138655.1 Desulfuromonadaceae bacterium
GTTGAAGCGCTCAGTGGAATTGCTGCGGAGCTGCACAATTAAGCGAAGGCGATATCGAGCAAGGATCTGACCGGACAACGTTGACGTTTATAGAAACTTAAGGGCTTTCGGTTCACGCGGCAAAACATTGTTCAACACTTGGGAAAGAATCGCCTCACCTTCGCGCAATGTCAGTTGGCCAAAGCGAAAACCAACAAACCGCCGGTGAGACACTTTCAGGGTCCGTGCCAGGGAACCGAGGGTTCCCAGCGCGACAGAGATCCCTGCACCACGGGCACATTGCAAGCATAGACTGCCACCACGGTCAGCGGCAAACCTGATCGGTTCGTCGGCAAAAATCCTCAGACATTCACTACAATGGAGTAAATGAGGGATGTAACCAAGCAAATAAACCAGTCGCAGTTCCAGTAACAGGCGAGCACTATCACCATCACCACCGTCATTAAGATAATCGAGAAAAGCACAAAGCAGTTCAAAAATTTCCGGCTGCGGCTGCCCTTCCTCCACCAGTAACTCAACCAGCTCCACACCATAACTGGCCAAAGCAAGTCGTCGTAATTCGCTGCGCAGGCCGTTTCGGGAGTTGAGCAATTCGGTGTCCTGTAATAACCAAAATTGTCCACGACCTTCGCGCCAGTGTAAAATCAATTGGGTAAAAGGTTCCAGGTTAGGTCCGAAACGTTTACGACTTTTTCGGGCGGATTTAGCAAAACCTTTTTGCAGACCGAATTCTGCAGTCAGTAAAGAGACAATCCTGTCCGCCTCACCGTAGGCCACATGCCGCAGGACCAAAGCTTCGCAGGAGTGTGTCAGACCAGCCATCTGGTCGCCTAGATAAGATGATGAATAAAGAAGGTCGCCGTGCTGAAATAGATCAGAATGCCAGTGATATCATTAACCGTCTGGACAAAAGGGCTGGAGGCAATCGCGGGATCAATCCCGACTTTTTTGAAAAAGGACGTGACCAGCACCCCCATGCAGGCAGCAACAGAAATCGCAACAACCATGGCGATACCGACCACCAGACCAAGATAAAGGTTCTGGTGCCAGAAGAACGCAACTGCGGCAATGGTCAAGCCGCAAACTATGCCCATGATCAACCCGACCCGGAGTTCCTTCAGAAAAATCTCTCGCAACATGGAAAAATCGATCCGACCGGTGGCAAAACCACGGACGATAATTGTTGATGTCTGCCCCCCGACATTCCCCCCCATCCCGGTAATAACAGGGATGAAAGAAATCAACATAATCGCCTGTTCGAGAGTTGCTTTATAGAACCACATCAGCGCCCCTGTCACCACACCACCAGCCAGGGTCATCAGGAGCCATGGCAAACGCAAGCGAGCGACATGAAAAGATTTGTAACCGTAGAGCAATTCCTCCTCGCTGGTTCCCGCCATCCGCAGGATATCTTCGGTCGCTTCGTCGCGCATAACATCAATGACATCATCGACGGTTATCAAGCCCATCAATTTGCCATGCTCATCAACAACCGGGATAGCCAGAATATTGTATTTTGCAACCAGATCAGCGACCTTTTCCTGATCCATATCTGTACGAACCCGCAAGACATCGGTCGTCATAAGATCACGCAGATGGGTTGACGGAGTGACCGTCAACAATTGCCGCAACGACAACACACCAACCAAGTGGTTGTGATCATCGACCACGTAGAGATAGAAAACCATCTCGTAATCACTGGCATCCTGCAAAATTTCAATCGCCTGCTTGACGGTCATTTCTTGGTCAAGCGACAGGACATCGGTCGACATGATGCCACCAGCCGTGTCTTCATCGTAACCAAGCAGCTGCTCGACGTCTTCAGACTGATCACCATGCAACGCATCCAGAATCTCTTCGGCGAGTTCCTCAGGCAGATTACGGATCAGCTCAGCCCCATCATCATCAGCCATCTGCTGGACAATTGAGACAAGAAAGTCCTTATCCAATATTTCCGCGAGCTTGAGCTGAGCATCCAACTCTATCTCGGACAACACATCGGCAGCCTGTTCTTTCTCCGGAATCAGGCTTAGCAGTATTTTCTGATCTTTCAGTCTGAAATAACGAAAAAGGTGGGCAATATCGGCAGGGTGGATTTTGCCAAGGGCTTTTTTCAGATTTGTTGTTGCGCCTCGGCGCAACAGCTTACTGACGGTTCCTTGTAATACCTGCATCTTTTGTTCATGCATCAGAACCTCCCAAGCAAATCCAAAGAATCAAGATCACAATATATAAATCAATGTTTGCGAAAGTAACACTCACAAACGATGGAGTCAATTGACCTATGGAAGCTAAAAAACAACAAGGGGCAAGGAGAAAACTCCTTGCCCCTTGTAAACTAATCATTTAAGAATAATCAACCTTCGATTTTTTCTTCCTCGACGACTTCATCTGTCGTTTCAGCGGGCTCTGCGGCTGCTGCAATAGGTTCAGCGACAACTTCCGCAACCGGAGCAGGCTTTTTAACCTTAGCGGTAAACTCCTCTTCGACCAGCTCAATAATGACCATCGGTGCATTATCGCCTTGGCGATTCGCCAGTTTGATGATCCGAGTGTAGCCGCCGGGACGTTGTTGATATCGTGGGGCAATCAGCTCAAAAAGCTTACCGACGACCTTTGGAACACGAATAACTTGTAAAGCCTGACGACGAGCGTGCAGATCACCGCGCTTGCCAAGCGTAATCATCTTGTCCACCACTTTACGCAACTCTTTTGCACGAGTATCGGTCGTAGTAATTTTTTCATGCTCAAAAAAAGAAGTGACCATATTGCGCATCATATGCTGGCGATGATCTGGTTTACGGCCGAGACGTCTGCCGGATTTATTGTGACGCATTACTTTGGTTCCTTTCTATACTTCACAGAAGCTACTCGTCGTCCTGTCCTTTTTGAATCAATTTCAGGTACTCAGGATCTGGAAAGTTTTCCAAACTCATCCCAAGACTCAGCCCCATTTCAGCGAGAATATCCTTAATTTCATTCAGTGACTTGCGACCGAAATTCTGAGTTTTCAGCATTTCGGCTTCAGTCTTCTGAACCAGTTCGCCAATCCGGTTGATTTGAGCGTTTTTCAAGCAGTTAGCACTGCGAACTGACAGTTCAAGCTCTTCAACAGAACGATATAGGTTTTCGTTAATCTTCTGCTTCTCACTTTCCTCTTCTTGAGGAACCGGCTCGTCTGTTTCATCAAAATTGATGAAAATCTGCAGTTGTTCCTTAAGAATCTTTGCAGAGAAGGCAACCGCATCCTCCGGATTAACGCTACTATCTGTTGAAACCTCAAGAGTCAATTTATCATAATCTGTGATCTGCCCAACACGTGCATTTGAGACATTAAAATTGACTCTGACAATCGGTGTAAAGATTGCATCGATCGGAATAGTCCCGACTGGAGCGTTCTCATCACGATTTTTTTCCGCAGAAACATAACCTTTGCCCATGGCAACGGCCATATCAATTTCGAGATCGGTCTCATCGCCGCAAGTGGCAATATGATGATCAGGATTGAGAATTTCTACGTTATTGTCAGTAATAATGTCACCGGCCTTGATGAGCCCGGAACCTTTTTTAACAATCCTGACATTGCGCGGATCGTGACCGTGTAAACGGACCTTGACGCCCTTAAGATTTAGGATGATATCTGTCACATCCTCAGTCAAACCGACGACACTGGAGAACTCGTGATGAACATTTTTAATCCGTACCGAAGTAATTGCCGCTCCCTGCAGCGACGACAGCAGGATACGGCGTAATGAGTTACCGAGAGTTGTACCGAAACCACGCTCGAAAGGTTCAGCAACAAATTTTCCGTAATTTTCGGTCAGCTCAGTCGCTTCGAGACGCTTTGGTTTGATCAGGTCTCTCCAGTTTTTGTACATATATAGATTCTCCCTCTCAAGCTTCCCTGACGAGGCTATCAATTACTTAGAGTAAAGCTCAACAATCAACTGCTCTTGGAACTCAGGTGTTGTCAACTCGCTCCGTACCGGCAGAGCCTTAATCGTACCTTTATACGCGTCACGATCAAGTTCCACCCACGAAGGCACACCACGCCGCATAACACTGTCGAGAGACTCATTGATGCAGGTAACTTCACGGCTCTTCTCGCGCAGGCTGATAACATCATCCGGACGTACCAGATAAGACGGAATGTCAACCTTGCGGTCATTGACCTGAAAGTGGCCATGACGAACCAGGGTTCTTGCTTGAGCACGAGATACGGCAAAACCAAGTCGATAGACAATACTGTCAAGGCGTCGCTCGAGAAGCATCAGCAGGTTTTCGCCGGTGACACCTTTCATACGATCAGCCTTATCGAAATAGAGGCGGAATTGCTTCTCCTGTAAGCCGTAAGTCCGTTTGACCTTTTGCTTTTCACGCAACTGGACACCATAGTCAGAAACCTTGGTACGTCGCTGGCCATGTTGTCCCGGAGCATAGTTTCGACGCTCGACGGCACATTTATCGGTATAGCATCTGTCCCCCTTGAGGAACAGTTTACAATTTTCTCTTCTGCACTGACGGCAGACAGGTCCTGAATACCTAGACAACTTTATCCTCCTTAACGCTTAAACGCGACGGCGCTTGGGCGGACGGCAACCATTATGGGGAATCGGGGTCACGTCCTTGATCATTGTTACTGTCAAGCCGGCCAGAGCAAGTGCACGCAAAGCCGACTCACGTCCGCTGCCGGGACCTTTGACGTAAGCCTCAACCGAACGCATCCCATGTTCCATTGCCTTGGTAGCAGCTTCCTCCGCTGCCATCTGGGCGGCAAACGGAGTACTTTTCCGGGAGCCTTTAAACCCTTTCGCACCTGATGTCGACCAAGCGATTACATTACCTACCGGATCACAGATGGTTATAATAGTGTTGTTAAAGGTGGACTGAATATGCGCCACACCTTTGGCGACATTCTTCTTCTCAACCTTTTTACGAGTAACCTTTTTACCTGACTTAGCCATGATAACTCCGCCTTATTTCTTCTTACCGGCAACGGTCTTCTTCGGTCCCTTACGAGTCCGTGAATTGTTTTTGGTGTTCTGACCGCGCACAGGCAACCCTTTACGATGACGCAGGCCACGATAGCAACCCAGATCCATCAACCGTTTGATGTTCATCGTGAGTTCGCGACGGAGGTCACCTTCAACACGACAATTCTGGCCGATAGTTTCACGGATCTTCGCCAGTTCTGATTCTGTTAAATCATCAGTGCGGGTGTTAAAATCAACACCAGCTTGGAAGAGAATGTCCTGAGACGTAGTACGACCAATACCATAAATGTAGGTCATGGCCACTTCTATGCGCTTGTTGCGCGGCAAATCGACTCCAGCAATACGTGCCAATGTCTTTTCCTCCTAGGGCCTTATCCCTGTCTTTGCTTGTGTTTGGGATTCTCGCAGATGATCCGGATAACGCCTTTGCGTTTGACGACCTTGCACTTATCGCAGATTTTTTTCACTGAAGCTCTAACCTTCATCTTGAGATCCTTTTCTACTGATATCTCTGTTGATCGATTTTGTCACTCAAATATTAATGATCTAAACGGGTTAATATTTCCGGCCCGTTTTCCGTGATTGCTATCGTATGTTCAAAATGTGCTGAATAACAGCCATCTATAGTGACCGCAGTCCAACCATCCGGCAACACCTTAACAGCAGGCAAGCCGATATTGACCATCGGCTCAATCGCCATGGTCATCCCGACTTTAAGAATTGGCCCCCGTGCCGGCGGACCATAATTTGGAATCTGTGGATCCTCATGCAATTGGCGGCCGATTCCGTGGCCGACAAACTCCCGAACAACACTGAAATGATCACATTCAACACGACTTTGCACTGCATGAGATATGTCAGAGAGTCGTCCGCCCGGCTGAGCAGCCGCTATGCCGAGTTCAAGCGACTCTTTGGTGACATCCAATAAACGCTGCGTTGTTTTGTTTATTTCACCAACCGGTATCGTGACAGCAGAATCACCATAAAACCCATCAATAACTAAGCCGAAATCGATACTTATGATGTCTCCCTCCTGCAACGGTTGCTGATTCGGGAAACCATGCACTACCCGATCATTCGGGGAAGCACAAATAGTAAAAGGAAAGCCACCATAACCCTTAAAGGCCGGGCGTGCCTTCCATTTTTTACATCTATCCTCCGCTAACCGATCCAGTTCCAGAGTCGTAACCCCCGGCTGAATGCGTTCGCGGAGTAACTGGAGGACTTCAGCGACCATCCTCCCAGCTTTACGCATCTTTACAAGTTCAGACTGAGACTTGAGGATTATCAACTTAACCAGCCTGCAGAACAGAAACTATCTTCTGCTGCACTGTGGCAATTTCATCCATGCCGTCGATCGCCTGCAGCAAGCCTTCCTGGCGATAGTAATCCTCAAGAGGAGCGGTCTGCTGATGGTAGACATCCATCCGATTGCGGATGGTTACCTCCTGATCATCATCACGGTGAACTAACTCGCCGCCACAAACACTACAGCGACCATCTGAACCAGGCGGATCAAACTTCAGGTGGTAGCCTTTACCACAGGCGCCACAAGTCCGCCGTCCGGTCAAACGCTCAACGAGAGACTCAGTATTAACTTCCAGAGAAATAACCGAATCCAGCAGCGTGCCCTTATCCGACAAGGTCTGCCTTAACGCATCGGCTTGCTGTACTGTGCGCGGAAAACCGTCAAGAATAAAGCCATCCCGGCAATCATCTTGCTGCAGTCGCTCACAAACGATTCCAACGACTACACCATCCGGAACCAGTTCACCGGCGTCCATATATTCTTTGGCCTTGATCCCCATCGGCGTTTGATCACGCACTGCAGCACGTAACATGTCCCCAGTCGAAATCTGAGGAATGCCGAACTTTTCAACCAACATTGCCGCTTGAGTCCCTTTACCGGCACCAGGAGGGCCAAGCAAAACCAGTTTCATTATCCTAATTCCTAACCGTGTCGACCTTTCAAGGTCACACCCTTCATAAATCCTTCATAGGATCTTGAAATCAGGTGCGCCTCGATCTGTGAAGCCGTGTCCATACCGACACCAACGACAATCAACAGCGATGTTCCACCAAAAAAGAAGGGGACATTCAACTGATTGATCAACAGGGTCGGCAACACGCAAACAACAGATATATAGATAGCGCCAACGAAGGTCAAACGACCAAGCACGGTATCCAAATAATCTGCCGTTTCTTTACCAGGGCGAATACCAGGGACAAAACCGCCCTGATTTTTGATATTATCTGCCACATTAACCGGGTTAAAGGTAATAGCCGTGTAGAAGTAGCAGAAGAAAACGATAAATGCAACATAAAAAAGGTTGTAGATCCAGTGCGCGGGAGACAGATACGGCGACACCGCCTTCACCCATGGAGCATCAATAAAATTCGTAATTGTTGCCGGGAACATCATGATTGAGCTGGCAAAAATCGGGGGTATAACCCCACTCATATTGATCTTGAGCGGCAAATGACTGGCCTGGCCACCCATATTGCGCATGCCGACGGCACGCTTGGCATAATGAATCGGCACACGTCGTTGAGCGCGTTCCATAAAAACAATCGCCCCAACAGTAACCAACATCAAAGCCAGAATGAACACCACAACGGCCGGTGTCATTGCCCCGGTTTCAACCAAACGAACCGAGTTAACAATGGCTGATGGCATACCGGCAACAATCCCGGCAAAAATGATCAACGAGATCCCATTACCGATACCACGTTCGGTAATCTGCTCGCCCAACCACATGATAAATGCCGTACCCGCAGTCAGGGTAATGACGGTCATCAAGATAAAACCGATACCCGGATTAGCGACTACTGGCTCCCCCGCAGGCCCAACCATCGTTTGCAACCCGGTAGCGATACCGGTTCCTTGGATGATAGCCAAAACAATTGTTCCATAACGGGTATATTGAGTGATCTTTTTGCGCCCTTGCTCGCCCTCTTTCGAGAGCTTTTCAATCGGCTCAAAAACAACCGTCAACAACTGCATGATAATCGACGAGCTGATATAGGGCATTATACCGAGGGCAAAAACAGCCATCTGCTGCAGCGCTCCACCCGTAAAAGCACTGACCAGTCCAAGCAGAGTGCCTTCAGTTCCCTCGAAAAACTTTGCCAACACCTGCGCATCAATTCCCGGGGTCGGTACGTGGCAGCCAACTCGATAAACTGCCAGAATACTGAGAGTAAAGAGTATCCGCCGCCGAAGTTCCGGGATGGCAAAGATATTCTGCAGGATCGACATATTTTAAAGAACCTCAGCCTTGCCGCCGGCAGTTTCAATTTTTTCCACGGCAGTTTTGCTGAATTTATGTGCCTGTACAGTCAAAGGCTTGGTCAGTTCGCCGTCAGCAAGGATCTTAATGCCATCCTTAACACCACTGATGAGACCCTCTTTGCCGAAAATCTCAGGGCCGACGACACTTCCAGCCTCAAATGCATCCAGATCACGCAGATTAATCAATGCATAAACCTTTTTATTCAGCGAAGTAAAACCACGCTTCGGCAAACGTCGCTGTAGAGGCATCTGCCCACCCTCAAAACCGGGCTTAACACCTCCACCACTACGGGCATTTTGACCCTTGTGCCCCTTACCGGAAGTTTTGCCGGTTCCGGAGCCAGCCCCACGGCCGATACGTTTTCTATTTTTTGTCGAACCGGAAACCGGTTTCAGATTACTTAAATCCATCACGCTGTCCTCTGTTATCAGTCTTCGACTGCAACCATGTGTTCAACCTTGCGGATCATCCCTCGAATTTCAGGAGTATCCGTTAAGGTCACTGTCTGATGCAGACGCCTCAGTCCAAGTCCTTTAAGAACTTTACTAAAGTAGGCCTTGCGCCCGATCGGACTTTTCTTCAGGGTGACTTTTACTTCCGTCGCCATTTTCTCGTCCTCCTTCAACCGCCCTTAATTGTTGGCAATGCCGCGTCGGGCGTTGATTTCTTCCGGGCTCTTAAGCATCTTCAGGGCGTTAATTGTCGCCTTGACCACGTTATGTGGGTTGTTTGAACCCAAGCATTTGGTCAGAATATTACCAACACCGACCGCTTCGAGAATCGGGCGAACGGCACCACCGGCAATTACCCCCGTTCCTTCAGACGCAGGCTTCAAAAGAACCCTGCCTGCACCATACTTACCAATGACATCATAGGGAATAGTCCGACCTTCCTGAATAGGCACGCTGATCAGACTTTTTCTTGCCTGCTCAACACCCTTGCGGATAGCTTCCGGAACTTCTTTCGCCTTACCAAGCCCATAGCCGACATGTCCATCACCGTCACCGACAACAACCAGTGCGGAGAAACTGAAACGACGGCCACCTTTAACAACCTTGGAGTTACGATTAATGTGAATGACCCGATCGGTCAATTCAAGTCTATCAGGATCAATGCGCAGCACAGCCATTCTCCTCTACAGCTTCAAGCCGGCTTCCCGAGCAGCATCAGCAAGCGATTGTACACGCCCCTGATACAGGAAACCATTGCGGTCAAATACAACATTAGTGATATTCCGGTCGAGTGCCTTTTTAGCGATAGCAGTTCCGACGGCCTTGGCTGCTTCCACGTTGCCAGAATTTGCCGTCTCAACATCTTTGCTGAGAGTCGAAGCTGCGGCCAGGACTTTCCCGGAGGTGTCTTCGATAATCTGTGCATAAATATGCTTGGCACTGCGGAAGACGGAGAGCCGGGGGCATTCAGTGGTCCCACGCACTTTTTTCCTAACACGCGCTTGCCGTTTAAGCCGCGAAACACGTCTTTTTTGGGATTCGTTCACAGTCATGCTCCTTAACAAAAATTAGTCTTACTTACCGGCCTTACCAGCCTTACGCATAATTCTCTCATCCGCATACTTGATCCCTTTTCCTTTATAGGGTTCAGGCTTGCGGAATGACCGAATCTTGGCAGCGGCAGAACCGACTAACTGTTTGTCGATCCCTTTAACCGAAAGCTTGGTCTGTTTTACCACCTCAACGGCAATCCCTTCTGGTAATTCATAAACAACCGGGTGGGAATAGCCCAGAGACAGAGTCAGAACCTTACCATTGATCTCGGCTCGGTAACCGACACCGTTGATCTCAAGATCTTTTTGAAACCCCGTTGTGACGCCGGCAACCATGTTATTGATCAAAGCACGTGTCAAACCATGCAAGGCGGTATCCTGTTTGTCATCAGTTGGGCGGGTTACAACAATCCGGCCAGTCTCAACTGCAATCGTCATCCGCTCATGAAGTCCCCGGGAAAGGGTTCCCTTCGGTCCCTGAACGGTCATCTTGTTGCCGTCGAGAGTAATTTTGACACCCGCTGGAATCGCAACGGGCAGCTTACCTATACGTGACATTGTTGAAACTCCTCACTCTGCTGCGATTACCAGACGGTACAGATGACTTCGCCACCAACTTGTACTTTACGTGCTGCGACATCATCAAGGACCCCTTTAGAGGTCGACAGAATCGATGCACCAAGGCCATTTTTCACCCGAGGCACCTCATCCTTGCCGACATAAACCCGTCGGCCGGGAGTTGAAATCCGTTTAATCTCGTGGATAATCGGCTCCTGATTGTCATCATACTTCAAATAAATACGCAGAATACCCTGCTTATTATCGTTGATGGTCTTAATGTTTTTGATATAGCCAAGATCTTTAAGGACAGTGGCAACAGCAACTTTGACATTGCTGGAAGGGACATCTAGTTTGGTATGGCTTGCCATCCCGGCATTACGAATGCGGGTTAACATGTCTGCCATCGGATCGGTCATTGACATTGAGTGGTACTCCTCTTTGCTGTTACCAGCTGGACTTGACAACTCCGGGAAGTTTCCCTTCAGATGCCAGTTTCCGCAAACAAATTCTGCACATATCAAATTTACGGTAATACGCGCGAGGGCGACCGCAAATAGGACAGCGGTTATATTCCTGTACGGCAAATTTTTTCGGCCGCTTCGCTTTGGCTATCATCGATTTCTTTGCCACAATATCCTCCGCTATCCAGACTATTTTCTGAACGGCATACCGAGTCCGGCCAGCAGCGCGCGGCCTTCTTCATCGGTTTTCGCCGTTGTAACTATCGTGACATTCAGACCGGATACTTTAGCAATTTTCTCCAGATCAATTTCCGGGAAAATCAACTGCTCACGAATTCCGAGAGTATAATTGCCACGACCATCAAAAGCTTTCGGGGAAATCCCCTTAAAATCACGTACACGCGGCAGCGCTACGTTGATCAGGCGGTCAAGAAATTCCCAGGCACGATCCTGACGCAAAGTAACACAAGCACCAATCGCCATCTCTTCACGTAATTTAAAGGTTGCAATTGATTTTCTAGCTCGGGTAATCACCGCCTTCTGGCCGCCGATCAACTCAAGCTCTTCAACCGCCGATTCCAGCAGTTTCGGGTTCTGAATTGCCTCACCAAGTCCCATATTCAGAACAACTTTCTCGATCTTCGGAACTTCCATGACACTTTTGTACTGGAATTCCTTCATCAGGGCAGGTAACTGCTCCTGTAAATATGACTGTTTCAACCTGGCCATCGAACTCTCCGTTTACTTATCTACGCTTGCGTCACATTTTTTACAGTAACGGGTCTTGCTACCATCTTCAAGCTTACGCACACCAGTTCGTGTCGCTTCATTACAGGAGCCACAAACCAGCATAACGTTAGAAATGCTGAGTGGCGCCTCTTTCTCCACAATCCCACCTTCCGGATTCAGTTGGCTGGGACGGGTATGACGCTTGATGACATTGAGGTTTTCAACCACAACACGACCCTTGGCTGGGAACACACGCAGGACTTTACCAGTCTTGCCGTTTTCCTTGCCGGCGATAATTTTCACCATGTCATTCTTTTTAACATGTAACTTAGCAGTAGCCATCGCTTTGACTCTCCAACAGTCAGTATTTAAAGAACTTCAGGGGCAAGCGAGACGATTTTCATAAAGTGCCGGGCCCGCAGTTCTCTGGCAACGGGGCCAAAGATTCGGGTGCCGATCGGCTCGTTACCAACGTTGACAACAACCGCAGAGTTGTTGTCAAAACGGATAAAAGAACCGTCCGGACGGGGGACTTCCTTAGCGGTACGGACAATAACCGCACGCACGACGTCGCCTTTTTTGACCTTTGAATTCGGCAGCGCCTCTTTAACGCTACAAATAATAATGTCGCCGATACCGGCGTACCTTCGCTTGGACCCACCTGGAACCTTGATACAACAAAGCTTCTTGGCTCCTGAGTTGTCCGCCACGCTGAGCATGGATTGCATCTGGATCATGACTTACTCTCCTACGCAGTAACGGCCTTCTCCAGGATCTGGCGGACCCGCCAGCGCTTGTCCTTCGACATGGGCCTGGTTTCGACAATCAGAACTTTATCACCAACACCACAGCTGTTCGCCTCATCGTGAGCCTTACAGTTAACATTGCGCTTGATGTACTTTTTGTAAACACGGTGCTTGACCAGACGGTCGACGCGTACGACGACGGTCTTATCCATTTTATCACTCACCACAACGCCGACCCGGGTTCTCCGGTTACCTCGTTCTTGACTCATTGTTTCCTCACACACACTAAGCATTCAGCTTGCCGGAAAGAAAGGTTTTAACACGTGCAACATCTTTCCGCACATGAGAAATACGAGCTGTATTTTCTAAATGACCCGTATGCAACTGGAATCGTAAGTTGAACAATTCCTCCTGCAATTCAGCAGCTCTCACCTGCAACTCTTCGACGCTGAGGTCTTTAATCTCACTAGCTTTCATCGCCTGCCTCTCTTTTCACAAACTTGGTCTTCATCGGCAGCTTGTGAGCAGCAAGACGAAATGCCTCGCGTGCAACGTCCTCTTCCACTCCCTGCATCTCATATATGACATGACCAGGCTTGACCACGGCAACCCATTTTTCCGGTGATCCTTTACCTTTACCCATCCGTGTTTCAGCAGGTTTGCTGGTCAGCGGTTTATGAGGAAAAGAACGAATCCAGATTTTACCACCCCGCTTGATGTAACGGGTCATAGCACGACGGGCCGCCTCGATTTGACGGGATGAGAGCCAACCGCACTCAAGTGCCTGAAGGCCGTAATCACCGAAATTTACTTCGGTTCCACGACTGGCCTGTCCGGCCATGCGCCCGGTAAACTGTTTTCTACGCTTAACCTTTTTCGGCATTAACATGACAAGTTACTCCTGATCAGCCTGCCGGCTGTTCCTTCTCTTTACCAAGGACTTCGCCCTTGAAAATGAGCACTTTAACACCGATGATCCCGTAGGTGGTTTTAGCTTCAGCAAAACCATAATCGATGTCGGCACGGAGGGTGTGCAAAGGCACACGACCTTCACGATACCATTCAGTACGGCTCATCTCAGCACCACCCAGACGACCGGCGCAATTAATCTTGATCCCCTTGGCGCCGAACTTCAAAGCCATACTGACGCTACGCTTCATGGCGCGGCGAAAAGCGACTCGACGCTCCAGCTGCAGAACAACATTTTCTGCCACTAACTGTGCATCAACTTCCGGCTTACGCACTTCCTGAATATTGATAAAGCACTCGTCAGTAGTGATTTTGGCCAGATCTTTTTTCAGCACCTCAACTTCAGCGCCCTTTTTGCCAATGATAATACCCGGACGGGCAGCAAAAATGTTGATCTTAACCTTATTTGCAGCACGCTCCAACTCAATTTTCGAGATACCTGCATGATAGAGACGCTTTTTCAAAAAATTACGCAGCTTCAAATCAGCGTGCAGTTTCTCAGCGTAATCTGCGTCTGCATACCAGCGGGACTCCCAAGTCCGGGTGATTCCCAGACGAAACCCTATCGGATGAACTTTCTGGCCCAAAGGGATACCTCCTCGACTTACTTGACGTCCAGAACCACAGTAATGTGGCTGGTCGGTTTACGAATCCGGCTGGCACGCCCCTGAGCACGGGGCATAAAACGACGCAAAACCGGGCCCTGATCAACCATCACCGTTTTAACAAACAACTGGTCGATATCAGAGACACCTTTCTGCTCAGCATTTGCCACAGCAGACTTCAACAATTTTGACAGAATAGGTGCGGTTTTCTGCGGAGAAAACTGGAGAATGTTCATCGCCTCCTGAATCCCCTTGCCGCGAACCATATCGACAACGAGTCTCGCCTTACGTGGTGAAAGGCGGACGTTTCTTAATTTTGCTTGTGTTTCCATTCTTCGGAACTCCTGTCAGAGATCGCGGTACTTACTTTCTGACCTTGCTCTTCCTATCAGAACCGTGGCCATAGTAGGTCCGGGTTGGAGCAAATTCGCCTAGCTTATGACCAACCATGTTTTCACTGACAAACACAGGGACAAACTTTCTGCCGTTGTGCACAGCAAATGTCGAGCCGACGAACTCCGGAATAATAGTCGAACGACGCGACCAGGTCTTGATGACCTTATTCCGACTTCCTTCACCTTCAAGATCAACCTTACGCAGCAAACTTTCCTCTATATAAGGTCCTTTTTTTATTGATCTAGCCACGATCGTCTCCTAGAGCCTGTATCTTAATTACTTCTTGTTTCTACGACGTACGATAAATTTATCAGTGCGTTTATTAGTCCGGGTCTTATAGCCCTTGGTCGGCACACCCCAAGGGGTAACCGGATGACGGCCACCAGAGCTCTTGCCTTCACCACCACCATGTGGGTGATCAACCGGATTCATGGCAACACCGCGCGACTGCGGGCGTTTACCCAGCCAACGATTACGTCCGGCCTTGCCAATTTTAATTTTTTCATGATCAAGATTGCCGACCTGACCGACAGTGGCCAGGCAATCCTGCAGGACTAGTCGAACCTCACCGGAAGGAAGCCGTAATTGAGCGTATCGACCTTCTTTAGCGGCGATCATTGCATAAGCGCCGGCACTACGTGCCAGCTGACCGCCCTTGCCAACTTTCAGCTCGACATTATGAACCCAAGTGCCCAGAGGAATCGACTTGATAGTCATGGTATTCCCCGGTGTGATATCTGCGGTCTCACTGACAACAACAGTATCGCCAACATTTAAACCCTTTGGAGCCAAGATGTAACGTTTCTCTCCATCAGCATAAAACAACAGCGCAATACGGGCACTGCGGTTCGGATCATACTCAATTGCTGCGACCTTGGCCGGCACTTCTTTTTTGTCTCGCCTGAAATCGATAATCCGGTACTTTTGCTTATGGCCACCACCAGTATGACGTTTGGTGATACGGCCGTGATTGTTCCGACCACCAGTTTTTTTCTGCGGTGCCAGCAACGATCTTTCCGGCGTAGACTTAGTGATTTCTTCGAAAGTCGAAGAAGTCATATGACGCCGTCCAGCTGAGGTCGGATTATATTTCTTGATACCCATGATTAGCTACTCCATACCCGCAAAGCACGCGGCCTTACACACCATAAAAATCGATATTATGACCCTCTTCAAGAGTCACATAAGCTTTTTTCCAGTTATTACGCTGGCCGATATTGTAACCCACGCGCTTCACCTTACCACGCAGCTGAATAGTGTTCACAGCCTTGACCTTGACATCAAAAGCCTTCTCAACAGCCTGCTTAATCTCAATCTTGTTCGCAACGCGAGAAACCTCAAAAGTTACAATCTGCGATTCATCCTTCAACAGATTCGCTTTTTCAGTAATTAACGGTTTGCGGATAATCTCGTGCAATGGTTTCATTTTTCCAGTGCTCCTTCAATCTCGCTTACCGCAGCATCGGTCAGCACCAGGTTCGGGTACTTAAGGACGTCATAAACATTGACACCGGCCGCACGCAGCACCTTGACATTACGTAAATTGCGTGCTGACAATTCAACCTTGGGATCGGCCTGATCGATAACAATCAGTACACCTTCAAGTTCAAAGCGCTGGATCAGCTGTGCGAATGATTTGGTGCTGATAGCCTCCAGATTGAGCTCTTTCAGTACCGTCAGCTTCTCCGCCTGGTAGCGAGCCGAAAGCGCACTGCACAGAGCAGCCTTCTTGACCTTACGGTTCAACTTAAAAGCATAGGAACGTGGCTGCGGCCCGAACGCAACACCACCGCCGACAAAGTGAGGGGCACTCACGGTTCCTTGACGAGCGTTACCAGTCCCCTTCTGACGATAAGGTTTCTTGCCGCCGCCGGCAACGGCACTGCGGTTCTTGGTCGCAGCGGTCCCCTGACGACGGGCAGCCAGTTGATAACGGACCATATCATGCAGCAGATATTCTTTTACCTCGGTGTTAAAAACCGCGTCAGCGATTTCACGCTCACCGACCTGCTTCTTGTCCTGATCAAATATTGTTACAGTTGCCATTTTCTACTCCTGTGTCCGTAGCACTTAGGCCTTGATTCCCTTGCGGATCACGACCAGACCGTTCTTCGATCCAGGCACAGCACCACGCACAAGAATAAGA
>WTCI01000342.1 GCA_013138655.1 Desulfuromonadaceae bacterium
CTGGCTTTACCTATAATAAGGCCGAAGATACTTGGGACTGGGATTTTGCTGAGCGTGTCTCTCTCATCATGGGTGTTAATTACAACTACGATACCTGGGAACTACTAAACAACCTGATAGATAGTTAGTCTGATCTCTCCTACGAGCAGTATCAGATGACTGTCGGTGGCACCTACAACTTCACCGAAACATTCTATGGAAATGCTTCTTTTACTTATGACATCTTTGATGCAAAAGAAGAATTTGTTTCCGGCGATGAAGATGGAACGGCCTATTATGGCTACGCCGGTATCGGTTGGCGGTTCTGATTTCAGAGTAACTTTTTGAATTGTTTTATTTTTGCCCGGCTGGAAACAGCCGGGCTTTTTTCTTGCCCACACCCCTCTGGACATTCCTCAGTGCTTGGCGTAGGCTTCAGAAATCTTTACCCTCTGGAGATTTAACAATGATTGAACTCGATTATCATCAACATCAAGGCCCCTACCCCGTGGTTGAAACCCGTAAGCAGATGCTGGCAAATCCCGGTGAAATTATCGAAGTCCTGGTCGGGGATCAGACGGCCCGTGAAAATATCAGCCGCCTGGCCGGCAAGATGGGCTACCAGGCCACCTGGAAATCGGCAGGACTCAACTACAAACTGACCCTGTTGCCCGCTTCCGCACCGCAACAAGAGACTGTGACAGCGTCCGGCATCAGTGGCGATAGCGTCGTTTTCTGCGGTAGCGATCAGATGGGCAATGGCGATGAAGAGTTTGGTCGGCTACTGCTGAAAAATTTTCTCGCCACCTTGATTGAACTTGATCCGCTTCCCGAAACGATTCTGTTTGTCAACAGCGGTGTCCAACTGGTCTGCACCGGTTCAGAAGCCCTGGAATCCCTGAATATCCTGGCCTGTCGCGGCGTCGATATCGCATCTTGTGGACTCTGTCTCGAATTCTACAATCGCAAAGACCAGCTGGCCGTCGGCCGCGCAACCAACATGCTGGAGATTGCTGAGACTCTCATGCAGGCCGGACGCCTGATCAGCCCGTAGGGTGGGCACCGGCCGCCTTACATCCTACATCCCTTGTACAGGAAAATAATCGGTAATCGTCACAACACAACCAAGCTAAAGACCAATCAACTTGAGATATTTCACACCTTAAGTTATTATCATAATCTGACAGGGAAGATTTAAACGGCTTTTATACTGATAAGGGGGGGATGGATAAAACTCGTGAGGAAAAAAATACTTGTTGTAGACGATAGCCTGCCAATTCTGGAACTTGCTTCAACCATGCTGAAACTGCTCGGTTATGAACCGATCAAAGCCAGTTGCGGTGTCGAAGCCCTGAGAATTCTGGCTGAAGAAAAACCAGTCTTGATCCTGCTTGATGTCGTCTTGCCTGACATGGATGGCTTCAAAATTTGTCAACACATTCGTAGCAACTCGGCCACTTCGTCAATGCCCGTTTTTATGGTCTCAGCAAAAAAAACCTCGGAGGATATCGAGCGAGGGGAAAAAGCCGGGGCCAACGAATATGTCACGAAGCCATTCAAGTCGGCAGAAATGGCCAGCTTGATCAAAGCCTACATTGGTGCCGGAGTATGACATCGGCACATTGCTGAAAGAAAAAAGCTTTCCAAATATCTGGAAGGCTTTTTTTGTCCCGAGGAGGCTGTTGACTATCCGGGCCGAAGCAAAAGTCAAACAAGGATAAAGTCATGTCACAAAAACGCCGCAGCGGAATTCTGCTTCACCCGAGTTCACTGGCCGGACCGCAAGCGATCGGCACCCTCGGGCAGGAAGCTTACGATTTTGTCGATTTTCTGGTTACAACTGGACAATCGGTCTGGCAGATTCTGCCTCTGGGTCCGCCTGGCTACGGTCACTGCCCTTATAGCGCCGACTCTGCCTTTGCCGGCAACCCGCAATTGATCAGCTTCGAAAAACTGGTGGCGGCCGGGGATCTATCGGCAGCAGAATTACCAGAATCGCCTGAAGCCTCTGACGCTGTTGATTTTGTTGTCGTTGAACGACAGTTGCCATTATTAAAATCTGCCTACCGACACTTTATCGAGAACGCCGAGCAAAAAAGACACCAGGCTTATGATCAGTTCTGTTCAGAGCAGGCCTATTGGCTGAACGATTACGCCATTTTTGCAGCAATGCAGCAATCTCAGCAAACGGGCTGGCAGCACTGGCCGAAGGCTGTCCGGCAAAGACGGGAGGAGGGCCTGCATCAATGGGGAACAAAACTACAAGGGGATATCTCTTGGCATAAATATCTGCAGTTTGTCTTTTTTGAACAATGGTTCGCACTGAAAAACTATGCGAATCGCCAAGGGGTTATGATTCTTGGCGACCTGCCGATTTTTGTTGCAGAGAACTCGGTTGATGTCTGGGCCAATCGGTCGTTGTTTCATTTAGATGAAAAGGATCGACCAACACTGGTGGCGGGTGTCCCCCCGGATTACTTCAGCAAAACCGGTCAGCGCTGGGGCAATCCCCTCTACAACTGGGAGCGCATGGCGACCGATAATTTCGCTTGGTGGCGGGCTCGTTTTCACTGGAACCTGCAGCAGTTCGACCTGATACGAGTCGATCATTTCCGCGGTTTTGTCGCCTGCTGGGCCATTCCCGCTAAAGAAAAAACCGCGATCAACGGCAGCTGGGTGGCGACTCCGGGCGAACAGCTGCTTGCTCTACTGAAAGATGAATTGGAAGAATTGCCTATTATTGCCGAAGATCTCGGAATCATCACCCCTGATGTCGAAAATCTTCGCGACCAGTTTGCTCTACCAGGCATGAAAATCCTGCAGTTTGCTTTCGATTCTGGCCCGAAAAACCCTTATCTGCCGCACAACCATCGAGCCAATTCGGTTGTCTACACGGGAACCCATGACAACAACACCAGCCTCGGCTGGTGGCGAGT
Source organism: Desulfuromonadaceae bacterium (assembly GCA_013138655.1). Classification (GTDB taxonomy): domain Bacteria; phylum Desulfobacterota; class Desulfuromonadia; order Desulfuromonadales; family Geopsychrobacteraceae; genus Malonomonas. The sequence continues at coordinate 2,916 of WTCI01000342.1, forward strand.
GCTCGACGCTGAGGGGAAAGCACAGGTCCGGGAATACCTGAAACGTCCCTGCCGCGACATGCCTTGGCCGTTAATTAATTGCGCCTTCGCAAGCGTTGCCGATCTCGCGATCATTCCGATGCAGGATCTCCTCGGTCTGGACGGCAAGGCCCGGATGAACCACCCCGGAACGGTCCAGGGAAACTGGCTGTGGCGCTTGCTCCCAGCGCAACCCAGCAGAGAAATAAGTGCGCAATTACGCCATGTTACTCATCTATACGGACGCTCGCTGTGCATTCCCGCAGAAACGTAGGCAAGGCACATTAAGCGCTTGTACAGGTTTTTCCTGCTATGCTATCGTTCCACTGGAAATTAATTAACCAAGCCTGATGGTCTCGCAAAAAAGGATACGATGGCTTCAACACTGGAGGAATATGTTGTGAAAAAAGGATTAGTGATCACTCTCTCCCTGGCGGCTCTTGCCTTGGTCGCTTGCAGTCAAGACCAGCCGACGCAATCTGCGACACCAGCCACTTCGGCAGCAAATCCGGAACAGATGGCTGCAAGCGCACCGGTGTCAGGCGGGGGGACATCTGGAACCGTTGTGGAAACCATGAACGCCGCCGGCTACACCTATGTTCTGGTTGACAACGACAGCGAAAAAATCTGGGCGGCAGCCCCGGCTTTCACCGTTGCAGTTGGTGATTCAGTGGTTGTTCCCGATGGCATGCCGATGCACAACTACCACAGCAAGACCCTGAACCGTGACTTTCCACTGGTCTACTTTGTCGACTCGGTGCTGAACGCCAATGCCCCGGTAACCTCTGCTGCCGGTGGCATGGCCATGCCGGCGGGACACCCGCAAACCGATACCACCGCTCCGGTGGATGTTGATCTTTCCAATGTGCAAAAAGCGAAGGGCGGTTTGACTGTCGCTGAAATTTTCGCCGGAAAAACTGAGTTGTCCGGTCAAAATGTCACCCTGCGGGCCAAGGTCGTCAAGTTCAGCCCGAAAATCATGGGGAAAAACTGGCTGCATGTCCAAGACGGCAGTGGCGACGCCGAAACTAACACCCATGACCTGACCGTCAACACGAACGTCACTGCACAGGTTGGTGACACCGTCCTCATCAGTGGGCCTCTGACTCTCGATAAGGATTTCGGCTACGGCTATCGGTACAACCTGATCATGGAAGATGCCCAGGTGACCGTGGAATAAGTACTTCTCGACTCAATCTCAGCAAAGTTGAAAATCTCTAAACGTTAAAAAGGGCTGCCCGACAAGCAAGCCGTTTACCTTTCGTGTTGGTTTTTTCTTGACAATCCCTCTCAACCCCTTAGCCTTAGCGGCTAGGGGGTTTTTCTTATGTCTGTTTCTAGAAACAGAGAGGCTCTGCCGCGCATCCCGCTG
>WTCI01000121.1 GCA_013138655.1 Desulfuromonadaceae bacterium
TGGTATGGAATTGCCGGTCGCCGAAAAAGATCTGGAGCGGATTCACACTCAGTTGGAGCAGTACGCAGCATTGTTGCCGGATGTTCTGCCGACGGCCAACTGGCAGAAATGCCAGGAGGAACGTGATCGTTTGGTAGGCGAGGGTTTGTCCGAGGAGATCGCTTTAAAATATGCGGCACTCGATAATCTTGCTGATTTTCTGCCACTTATTTGCATGGTACGGGAGTCCGGCCAGAATCTTGAGCAACTTGCACGTTTAAAAGTCATGGTTGAAGAAAAAATCTCCGGAGAGGCCATTCTCAGCCAGCTGGAAAAAGTTCCGCTACGTGACAGCTGGGATCGTCAGGCCAAGGAATCGCTCCTTGGGTCTTTGCATGCGATGATGGTCCGGATTGTCCAGCAGGTCGCCATGGAAACGGCTGAAAACCCACAAGCATTTTTCGCTGTGCGCCGGCAGAAACTGAGAACATTTGCCGGCCTGCGTCAGACCTTGTTGAGCGAGTCCCCACAGAATTTTCATCCCTTTACCGTGTTATTGCGGTCATTGGAGGGGTTGCTCGTCGGCTGATGATGTGCAACTGAAATTGTTCCTTGGCGGGGCAGGCAGTTGCTGTCTGCCCCGCTGCTTATGAACAAAAGACGGCTTGCCGGGACGGTCTGCAACTGAGCACAAAACAGCAGAAATATACCGTTGTTTTTCATGAAGAAACCACAAAAGCAACTGGACAAGCCAAAGACCCTGTGATATATCGTAAACGCTTTTTTAAAGTGGCTGAATTGCTTTAGTACCCTGAAAAAGAAGAGATGTCTTGGGACTCGAAGCGGAGTCGCTGGTGGCCCGTGCGGTTAATCGTGACGCGTAATTCTGAGACATTTTGATTGCTGTCAAGACGTGCCGATGAAGGCCTAGTCTGCGTTAAGCTAAAGAGGTGCAACGCAGACAGCGAGCAAAAGGGCCAGAATTAAAGGATAGGATTAGCCGCACGGGCCACTAGCCTGTTAATTTTTTGTATACCGCCTGAATCTGGATGGCCGCGACGGAAGGTGATAAGCCTATGGTTGGAGGATCCCTCTGGCTGGTTAGTGCCTTTCGTTCTCTACGGAAGGCATTTTTAGTTTTAACTCTAGGAAAATACTCGTGAAAAGCAGGAAGACAATTCTTGATATCGGCGCTATGAAAGAGCAGCGGGAGAAGATCACCGTCCTTACTGCTTATGATTATCCCTTCGCCCAATTGATGGATGCTGCCGGAATCGACATAATTCTGGTGGGAGATTCGGTTGGTTCGGTTTTTTCCGGTTATGACAATACCCTGCCGGTGACTCTCGAAGAGATGATTTATCATACCCGCGCTGTGGTACGCGGCAGTCAACTCGCGTTGATAGTCACCGATATGCCGTTCATGTCCTACCAGGTCGATGCTCGTGATGCCCGGCTGAATGCCGGACGCCTGGTCAAGGAAGGGGGAGCGCATGCAGTTAAGCTTGAGGGTGGCGAGCATGTTGCGGAAACCATTCGTACCATCGTTGATATCGATATTCCGGTGGTTGGGCATATCGGGCTGACTCCCCAGTCGATCCACCGCATGGGCGGTTTTCGCGTGCAGGGCCGTCAGGAAGAACAGGCACGCAAAATCCTTGCTGATGCCAAGGCCGTGGAAGAAGCCGGGGCTTTTGCCATGGTTCTTGAAGGGATCCCTCGCGATCTGGCCCGTCAGGTGACCGAATCGGTCAGTATCCCGACGATCGGGATCGGTGCCGGAGCGGAATGTGACGGTCAGGTCTTGGTGATTCACGATATCCTCGGACTTTGTGATAAATATTCACCCAAATTTGTGAAATGTTATGCGGATATTTCCGGAACAATTTCAGAAGGGATCAGCAACTATATCAAGGAAGTCAAGGCCGGTGAGTTTCCGACCCTTGACCATTCGTTTAAATAACGATCATGGATATCATTACTTCAGTTAAGGACATGCAACAACGTTCCTCGGCTGCGCGTGCTGCGGGACAACGGCTCTCGTTTGTCCCGACCATGGGATCTCTTCATCAGGGACATCTGTCCTTACTGGAAGAGGGGCGTAAGCGGGGTGACCTGCTGGTTCTTTCGATTTTTGTCAATCCGACCCAGTTTGGCCAGGGAGAGGATTTTGCGGATTACCCGCGCGCCCTGCAGCGTGACAGTGAGCTTGCTGCATCGGTCGGTGTCGATATCATTTTTGCGCCAACGGCCGCCGACATGTACCCCAAAGGCTACGCCACCTATGTCGATGTTGACGGCATTACCGAAAACCTCTGTGGTGCCAGCCGTCCCGGACACTTCCGTGGAGTGACCACGGTGGTGAGCAAGCTGTTCAATATTGTTCAGCCGGATCTGGCCTTTTTCGGTAATAAGGATTTTCAACAGCTGGCAGTTATCCGGCGGATGACGTCGGATCTGAATGTGCCTGTTGAGATTGTCGGTCTGCCTATTTTCCGTGAAGCCGATGGTTTGGCGATGAGTTCGCGCAACGTTTATCTGACGGAAGAACAGCGGCAAGAAGCGTTGGTGTTGTCGCAGTCGATTGCTGAGGCAAAACGTTTGGCGGCGGCAGGGGAGTCCGACTGCGAAACCATCATCTCTAAAGTAACAGAGTTGATCAGCAGTCAAGCTGAGACTCGGATCGACTATGTTCAGATCTGCCATCAATTGAGCCTGGAAGAGCAAAAACAGGTTGATAACGATTCGGTGATATTGTTGGCTGTTTTTATTGGCAAGACCCGGCTGATTGATAATAGTTTTTTCTGATTAGTGTCTTTAATAGTCGCTATTACGGTGATGTTATGACGAAAAAAGAAATGGCCCAGGCCAACCTGGAAAATCTTTATCGGATCTTTACCGTACCTGAAGCTCCCGACTCGACGTTGGGACGCGTTGATCAGGCCATTTCCGATAATGTAACGGGGTTTCTGCAGAAGCATATTGTTGCCCTGAAGCGGAACCTGGAGGAGATTGAGGGGGATTTTGCCGATTCGCGGATCCCCGAAGATCCGACCTTCGTTTCAGAATACACCGAATTTGTCAAAGAGAAGCTGGTGGCGCAATCAGTTCACACGGCCGCCCCCGGATTTGTCGGTCATATGACCTCGGCACTGCCCTATTTCATGTTGCCCCTGTCACGGATCATGACGGCTCTTAACCAGAACCTGGTTAAAGTGGAAACATCCAAGGCGTTCACACCGATGGAGCGCCAGGTTCTGGCTATGCTGCACAGGTTAATCTATGACTGTGATGACGTATTTTATCCCCGCTGGATTCATGACAGCGGACATGCCCTGGGAGCTTTCTGCTCAGGCGGAACAATAGCCAACGCCACGGCTCTCTGGGTTGCACGCAACAGACTTTGCGGTCCGGACGGTGATTTCAAGGGAATTACCCAAGAAGGCCTGTTCAAGGCCATGCAACACCTGAATTGTGAAGGTTTGGCAGTCCTTGTCTCGCAGCGCGCGCATTATTCTTTGGCCAAAGCAGTTGATCTGCTGGGGATTGGTCGCGACAATCTGGTGTTGCTTGATACCGATGACAATAATCGCCTCGATATGCAGCATTTACGGGAACAATATGGGCGCTTGCAAGACCGCAACATCCGGCCGCTGGCAATTGTCGGGATCGCCGGGACCACGGAAACCGGCAATGTCGATCCGTTAGCAGAGATCGCTGAATTTGCTGCTGAGCGGCAGTGTCACTTCCACGTCGATGCCGCCTGGGGTGGTCCGACGCTGTTTTCGGATAAATACCGTCATCTGC
>WTCI01000056.1 GCA_013138655.1 Desulfuromonadaceae bacterium
TTTCGGAGCTGAAGACCCAGGTGACGTTTGAGGTCGTTCCGAAAACAGAAAAGTTCAGGGCAGTACGATACATCGCAGATTTCACCTACCTGGATAGGAACGGCAATTATGTTGTCGAGGATAGCAAAGGGATGAAGACTCAGATCTTCATCGTCAAGCAGAAGTTGATGTATCATGTTCACGGGATAGAGGTGATTTGCGTTTAAGTTTTTGGTTGACATGCGTATTTTTTTGGCTACAATGTTACTTATCATACTTTAAAGAAAGGGTGCGGAATTGAAGAAACTTAAATGCAAGCGATGTGGGAACGAGTGGTACCCCCGCCAGCCAGAAAAGCCAAAACTTTGCCCGATGTGCAAGAGTAAATATTGGGACCAAGATCGCAAAAAGGATAACCAACATGGCCAGGATACGAACAATTAAACCTGAGTTTTGGAGAAATGAAGAATTATCTTCTGTATCACCAGAGGCGACTTTGCTTGCTATTGGGTTGTTGAATGTATCCGATGATGAAGGTTATTTTATAGCCCACCCAAGACTGATTGAGTCAGACATTTTTCCGCTGCGTGAGCTGTCCAGTACTATTCCCGTACTATTACGTGAGCTGGCAGGTATCGGGTATATCAAGCTATTTTGCTGCCCTAAAGGTAAAAAATATGGCTTTATCCCCAACTTTTGCAAGCATCAGGTGATAAATAAATTTAAAGCCAGTAAAATTAAGAGCTTAGATCTGCTACCGGACGACTACGGTACTGGTCCGGTATCACTACCTACAGGAAAGGAATGGAAAGGAACAGGGAATGGAAAGGAACAGGGAATGGATACTGTCGAGCAAACACCACTCGACCATGTTGATAAGATTATCTCTTACCTGAACAAAAAAGCTGACAGAAATTACAGCGCAAAAAGCAAAGCAACTATTAAACACATCAACGCAAGATTATCAGAAGGCTACACTCTGGATAATTTCAAGGCTGCAATCGATAATCAAGTTCGCCAATGGATCGGAACAAAGGATGATCTTTATCTGCGCCCTGCTACTCTGTTCAATTCGGAAAAATTCGACGGATATGTGAATAACTGCAATTCGATCAATAAGCGGGTGGAAAATCTTAGCAGTAGCGAACGAACCATATTGGCCCTTAACAGCGGGAGATCAAATAATGGAATGGCTAATAGCAGAAATAGAGGTGGGGTTCACCCGACTCCTGAGCTTACATCTAAAAAACCGTCCGAGCGCGAACGAGATCCGTATAACCTTAGAGGAGTGGGTAAAGTCATTGATGCGGAATATCAGCCAGCCGATAGAGAAGGTTGACACTCCAAGGATTCGAGAAGGGTTTGACCGCCTTGTTGACAATTGCGAGTGGTGGCCGGCACCAGCAGAATTATATAAAAGTATGCCACGGCGTAAAGAGCGGCTATCCCTTCCGATTGCAGATATTGATGAGGCTGGGATGGAACGAGGGAAAAAACACTTAGCTGAAATAATGAAGAAAATCAATCTATAGCGGAGGATATTCAGGGAAGTAACAATGACGGATAGCGATGAGATCGACATCATAACTGAAATTTCAAATGGTCCTTATGATTTTCACTGCCCTCAGATGGGAAGCGGTTTGAATACCTGGAGGTCTCTCTGCATCCAGAGGCAGAAGTTTGAATCGCTGAGGGCTATCTGCGGCGCTGGTGAAGGCTGCAAGGCTTTGGAGATTGCAGAGAAAGTTGAAAAGCATCGTGATTATGGCAATGTAAGTCAATATCGAGATGCGATCATAGAATTAACGGTCGAAGGGATGTCAACTAGGCAGATAGCTGGCAAGCTCGGAATTTCTAAATCAACAGTGAAAAAATATCGGCGCCAATGTGTTTACTGATTATGCATCTTGGAGAAGACTATGGACGAAAAACTTTTACACATTTTGCAGCACTCGCTTGGAGTTGACATGTACGGACAGGGGGAGCAATACCGTAACCACTTTGCCGCATATCCGGGCGGAAAGGATTTTGAATCATGTTCTAGGCTCGCAGAAATGGGATTGATGAGGGACATGGGGACCCGGAGTTTTACCGGCGATATGCATTGCTTCATCGTGGCACCAGAGGGCATTGACGCCATAGCGCAGCACAGCCCTTCGCCCCCGAAGCTGACCCGTGGCCAGCAGAGATACCAGCGATACCTCGAATATGGCGACATGTTCGAATCGTTCCTCGACTTCTGCCGGTGGGATGGTGAGTCCGAACGTTCGTGGAATGCCTAACAGGGGTAATAACCAGTAAACCACCCGACGCTTGAGGACAGACGAGCACTTAACCGAGGACCTGCGCTGCCATTTTTTATCCGCGTTCATTTTGATGGTTGTGCGGCCTATCTCGGAGTAGGGGACTGATATGAATTTTTCGTTTGATGGGGAAAGAGTGGTTTTAACCCACAAAGACCGTAACGAGTTCGGAGAGACGGTTAAAACCGCTAGATATATTTCTTACGAAGAATCGCAAGAATTGTATCGCCAACTCTGTGAAGCAATGGACGGGGTTAGGCAGTGCATGGTGGATAGAATACGGGCCGGTGAAAGTTAAGCTGCCGCACAACGATTGAGATAACCGGCGAGCGTAGCGAGTCCG